>NZ_JBHYXD010000151.1:0-14668 GCF_042751995.1 Streptomyces sp. NPDC059371
CCCGTCAGATCCCCTGCCACTCCGGCTTGGCGGCGAACGTCTGCCGGAAGTAGTCCCCGAGCTTCAGCTTGGAGGCGGCGGCGTCGTCGACGACCACCGTCGCGTGCGGGTGCAGCTGCAGTGCCGACGCCGGGCAGACCGCCGCGACCGGCCCCTCGACCGTCGCGGCCACCGCGTCCGCCTTGCCCTCGCCGGTCGCGAGCAGCACCAGGTGCCGCGCCTCCAGGATCGTGCCGATGCCCTGGGTGATGACGTGGTGCGGCACCTGCCCGATGTCGCCGTCGAAGAACCGCGCGTTGTCCACCCGGGTCTGCTCGGTCAGCGTCTTGATGCGGGTCCGCGAGGCGAGCGAGGAGCACGGTTCGTTGAACCCGATGTGCCCGTCCGTGCCGATGCCCAGCAACTGGAGGTCGACCCCGCCGGCCGCCGTCAGCGCCCTGTCGTACGCCTCGCACGCGGCCTGGACGTCCGCCGCCGTGCCGTCGGGCCCCATGAAGGCGTCCATGCCGATGCCCAGCGGCTCCAGCACCTCGCGCCGCAGCACGGAGCGGTAGGACTCGGGGTGCTCGGCCGGCAGCCCCACGTACTCGTCGAGCTGGGCGATGCGCGCGCCCGAGGCGTCCACGGCACCGGAACCCACCTTGGCCGCCAGCGCCGCGTAGATGGGCAGCGGCGTCGAGCCGGTGGCCACGCCGAGAAGCGCCTCGGGCTTGCGCCGGAGCAGTTCCGCCATGGCCTCGGCGATCAGCTCGCCGCCCGCCTTGGCGTCCGGGACGATGACAACTTCCACGCTGGGCCTGCCGATCTGGAGAAGGGACTCGGGAACGCATCCGAATCCGAAGGGGGACACATGTGGTATAGACCAATCTAGCAGAGCGTCACCCTCGCGTCGCCCCGGCGCCCGGCCCGAATCAAGGACCGAAGCGGGATAGCCTGGGGGGAGTTCCTGGTGTTGGATGAGCGGACGGTGAACAGCAACCGTAGGTCCAGGGGGTGCGGACGCGGCTCGGACACGACCGCCGACGCATGGACGCGAAACCATGGTCTAGTCCACAATGCTCTGAGAAACTGAACAAGCCTCCGTCTTCCCCGCACAGGAAGACGGACCGAGGAACCGGCGCTCTCTGCCCTGACTGCACCGGCTCCTCTCTTCGGCCGACCGGGACCGCACACCCCACGGCCGTTGTTGCTCCGGGCTGCGGTGCCGGGAGGGCTGAGGGTCCCTCTCAGGCGCCGCGGCCCGCGGGTGTTTCCGGGGGCGCCCGGCGCCCCTCCGGAGCCCCGGACGCGCGGCCGATTTCGGGACCTGTCGGATCCTCCGGGTACGCTCGCACACGTGCCCTCCATGAACGACCTCGTACGCCAGCACACAGCCCTCGACGACTCCGACCTCGAGTGGCTGCATCTGCTGGTCTCGGAGTGGCAGCTGCTCTCCGACCTCTCCTTCGCCGACCTCGTCCTGTGGGTTCCCACGCGCGACGGCACCCGCTACGTCTCGGTCGCCCAGATGCGCCCCAACACCGGGCCCACCTCGTACCAGGACGACATGGTCGGCCATCTGGTCCCGCGCGGCCGCCGCCCCCTGCTGGACGCGGCGCTCGACGAGGGCCGGATCGTGCGCGAGGGCGATCCCGAGTGGCGCGAGGAGGTGCCCGTCCGGGTCGAGTCCATTCCCGTACGACGTGAGGGCCGTGTCCTCGGTGTCATCGCGCGCAACACCAACCTGCTCACCGTGCGCACCCCGAGCCGCCTCGAACTGACGTATCTGCAGAGCGCCTCCGACCTCGCGCAGATGATCGCGGCGGGGACCTTCCCGTTCCCCGACCAGCAGGTCGACATGGACGCCTCGCCCAGGGTCGGCGACGGACTGATCCGCCTCGACGCGGACGGCATCGTCCAGTACGCCTCGCCGAACGCGCTCTCGGCGTACCACCGTATCGGTCTTGCCTCCGACCTGGTGGGGCACAACCTCGGCTCCACGACCGCCGAACTCGCCCCGTCCCGGGGCCCGGTGGACGAGGCGCTGTCGAAGGTCGCCAGCGGCTGGGCGCCCCGCGAGTTCGAGATCGAGAGCGCCGACGGGGTGATCCAGCTCCGGGCGATCCCGCTCAAGCCCAAGGGCACCCGCGTCGGTTCCCTGGTCCTGCTCCGCGATGTCACCGAACTGCGCCGCCGCGAGCGCGAATTGATCACCAAGGACGCCACCATCCGGGAGATCCACCACCGGGTGAAGAACAACCTCCAGACGGTGGCCGCCCTGCTGCGGCTCCAGGCCCGGCGCATCGAGTCGGACCGGGGCCGGGAAGCCCTGGAGGAGGCCGTTCGCCGGGTCGGCTCGATCGCGATCGTGCACGAGACGCTCTCCCAGAACCTGGACGAGCGGGTGGAGTTCGACGAGATCGCCGACCGGGTGCTCGCCATGGTCGCCGAGATCTCGCCGGGCAAGGTCACCGGCCGGCGCACCGGGCGCTTCGGCATCCTGGACGCCGAGGTCGCGACCCCGCTCTCCATGGTCCTCACCGAGATCCTGCAGAACGCGCTGGAGCACGGCTTCCGCGAGGGCGACCGGGGCACCGTCGAGGTCTCCGCGGTGCGCGGCGGCACCTCCAAGGAAGCCCGGCTGCTGGTCACCGTGCAGGACGACGGGGTCGGACTGCCCGAGGGCTTCGACCCGCACCGCTCGGGCAACCTCGGCCTCCAGATCGTACGGACGCTGGTGGAGGGCGAGTTGGGCGGCAGCTTCGACATGGTGCCCGCTCCCGGGCGCGGTACCCGGGTGCTCCTGGACATCCCGGTCGTCGTGCCCAAGTGACCGGTCCGCGCCCGATGCGCGTACGAGCCGCACAAGTGGCCTGCGCGCGGGGGCTGTCGGCGCTCCACGGAGGCTCGTCACTCACCGTGAACGATTCCGGACGCGAACAGCAATGAGCCCCGGACCACCAGGTGGTCCGGGGCTGAAAGCTCGTTGCATCAAGCGCATCGGGGTACTGCGCGCTGCGGCTCGGGGGCGGGAGTTGCGTACTCGCTGTACGCGCCGCCAAGCTCAGGCTCGTGCGGGGTGGAACGTCAGGCGGTGGCCTGACGAGCTCGGTTGCGGGCGGCACGGCGCTTCATTGCGCGGCGCTCGTCCTCGCTGAGGCCACCCCAGACGCCGGAGTCCTGGCCGGACTCGAGCGCCCACTGCAGGCACTGCTCCATGACGGGGCAGCGGCGGCAGACGGCCTTGGCTTCCTCGATCTGCAGCAGCGCAGGACCGGTGTTGCCGATGGGGAAGAAGAGCTCGGGGTCTTCCTCGCGGCAAACGGCGTTGTGACGCCAGTCCATGGCTGCTACCTCTCCTTGGTATTACATGCACGTTGCTTGTGAATGTGAACGCTTTCACGAATCCCTCAACAAGTGAAGGGCCGACAACCAGACGGACTGGTGTGGTCCTAAGATTTGAGGAGGGGTTCCGGTGCTCTGTGGGGCCGATGTTGCGGGCCGTCCCGAGCGCCACGTAGAGACTCGCAAACCTCAGCGGCGGATACAACCCCTTCCGGAAAGTTTTTTTTGATTCCTCGGTGTCGGCTGAGTCACAGCCGTACTTCCATGGGGTGGACCGTGGTCTAAACGTTCGAGTGAAAGGAGTTTGGCCCCTTCCGCTCACACAATCACACGCAGTGCACGGCGTACGCCTGTGAACGTCACGCTCGTACGCAGTCCCAGATGGTCACCGTCCATCTGAAGGGGGAGTGGAACCTTCGAATGCAAGGTGAAGTCCGCCAGGTCATGCAGAGTGACGGCGTGCTTGCCGTGGGGTCCACGCTCAGGGGACGAAGTGAGCAACTGGGTGGCATACCGGGCGACCGCGGGCGTCGACATGCGGCTGAGCGCGAGTACGTCGAGTCCGGTATCGAACGAGGCCTTAGGCGCCGCGTACACCGGACGATTGCCGAGAAACGTCCATGGCGAGGTGTTGCAGATGATCGACAGGACCAGATCGGTGACCGGGTCGGCGCCGGGGCGCTCCAGGGTGATCACTCCGTGCCGGCGGTGCGGATCGTCCAGAAACTGCCGCAGCACTTGGCGCAGATACAGCGCATGAGTGGAGCGCCTGCCAAGTTCGCGCTGCTGTTCGACCCGGCCCACCACCCCGGCGTCGAAGCCGAGACCGGCGCAGAAGGTGAACCAGCGGGAGGGGACGGACTCGTCCTCGGTGCCGGGCGTGCCCGCGGCCAGACCGAGGCCGACCGTGCGCTCGCGCTCCTCGCGCAGCGCGTCCAGCAGGGCGCCGGTCGCCTCCACGGGATCGTTCGGCAGGCCCAGGGCGCGGGCGAAGACGTTGGTGGAGCCGCCGGGGACCACGGCGAGACCGGGCAGGCGCTCGGGGTCGGGGCCCCGGTGCAGGAGACCGTTCACGACCTCGTTGACCGTGCCGTCCCCGCCGAGGGCCACGACCAGGTCTATGTCGTCGCTGTCCGCGGCCTGTCTGCCGAGGTCCCGGGCGTGCCCGCGGTACTCGGTCATGACCACTTCGAGTTTCATCTCACTGGCCAACGCGTGGATCAACACATCGCGCGTGCGCGCACTGGTGGTGGTTGCCGCCGGATTGACCACGAGAAGTGCACGCATGCGATGCAGCGTACCTACTGGGTGGTACTCGTCCCAGACCGAGGTAGGGATCCAGTAAGAGTCCGCAGGTGGCACGGGGGTGCGGAATCGCCCCGGCGCGACCCCCGGGGCCGTGCGGTTCCCGGGCCCGGGGCACCCTGGCCTCCGATGCCGGCGGCTACTCTTCGGGGGTGAGCCGTGAGCAGAATCCCGCCCCTGACGCCCCCCACTCCGACGCCCGTCCCGGGCGGCTGACCGCCGCCGCGGCGCTGTCCGCGCTGGAAGGGGCCGCCCTCGTGGCCGGCGGCGTCTGCATTCTCGTCCTCGGCCTCACCGGCGATCCCGACAGCCGGACGCAGGCCGTCACCGGCGGAGTCACGCTGATCGCGCTCGCGCTGCTGCCGCTGCTCGCCGCCCGCGGACTGCTGCTGCGCCGCTCCTGGAGCCGGGGCCCGGCCCTCGCCACCCAGATCCTGGCGCTGCCCGTCGCCTACACCCTGCTTCAGGCCGACAGCGTCGCGATCCCCGCCGGCATCGCCCTCGCGGTGGTCGCGCTGACGGCCCTGGTACTGCTGGCGAACCCGGAAACTACGCGGGCCCTCGGAATCCGAGGGCCCGGCGGCGACGTGCACGACGAGAAGTAGCGGGACGCGCTTCCCGGCGCGCACCACGGGAACCGGTGCGGCTCACTCCTCGACGAGGAGCTTCTCCCGGAGCTGGGCCAGCGTGCGGGCCAGCAGCCGCGAGACGTGCATCTGCGAGATGCCGACCTCCTGCGCGATCTGCGACTGCGTCATGTTGCCGAAGAAGCGAAGGAGCAGGATCCGCTTCTCCCGCGGAGGCAGGTCCTCCAGCAGCGGCTTGAGCGACTCGCGGTACTCGACGCCCTCCAGCGCCTCGTCCTCGGCGCCGAGGGTGTCCGCGACCGCCGGGGACTCGTCGTCCGTGTCGGGGACGTCGAGCGACAGCGTGGAGTACGCGTTGGCGGACTCCAGGCCCTCCAGGACCTCCTCCTCCGAGATGCCCAGCTTCTCGGCCAGCTCGTGGACCGTCGGGGAGCGGCCGTGGAGCTGGGAGAGCTCCGCCGTGGCCGTGGTCAGCGCGAGGCGCAGCTCCTGAAGACGGCGCGGCACGCGCACCGCCCAGCCCTTGTCGCGGAAGTGCCGCTTGATCTCGCCGACCACCGTCGGGGTCGCGTACGTCGAGAACTCGACACCGCGCTCCGGGTCGAACCGGTCGACCGACTTGATCAGCCCGATCGTCGCGACCTGGGTCAGGTCGTCCAGCGGCTCCCCGCGGTTGCGGAAGCGGCGGGCCAGGTGCTCGACGAGCGGCAGATGCATGCGGACGAGCTGGTTGCGCAGCTCCGCGTACTCGGCGCTGCCGTCCTGCAGCTTGCGCAGCTCGACGAACATCGCCCGCGCCCCGCTGCGGTCGTGCGGGTCGTGCCGGATGTGCCGCTCGCGCGGCCCGTGCAGGATCTGCTGGGCCTCCTGCGCATGGGCCTCCTGCACACCCGGCGCGCCCTGATCGGGCTCTCGCTCGTGCTGCGCGCCCTGCACGTTCTGCTCCGCGTTTCGCTCGTGCTCGCTCATAGTCCCGCCCGTCACCATTTCCCGAGCTCGAGGCTCTTCCCCCGTGTCCTCGGCCGCGCTCGAACCGGGGGGACCTCCCCGGACGGGGAAGGCTCCCGGCTGCGCCGCTGCCGCCGAGGAGACGCCGATCTCCGGATGCGGCCGGGCCTGTTCGGGGATGCCGTCGACGCCGTCCGCCGTGTGCCGCGGCCCGCCCGGACCGTCGGCGCGCTCCGCGGGAGGCTCCCGTGTGCCGCGCTCTTCGTCCCGCACCGGCCCGTCCCCGTTCCTCACGCCGGCCCGGGTCCCGCGCCGCGTTGTTTGTAGAGGCTGATCGAAACGGTCTTGTCCTCGGCGACGCTGGAATCGACCTTGCCCGCGAGAGCCGACAGGACGGTCCACGCGAAAGTGTCACGTGACGGAGCGTGACCGTCGGTGGTCGGCGCCGAGACCGTGACCTCCAGTGAGTCGTCGATCAGCCGGAAGACACAGCTGAGCACCGAACCGGGGACGGCCTGCTGCAGCAGGATCGCGCAGGCCTCGTCCACCGCGATGCGCAGATCCTCGATCTCGTCGAGGGTGAAGTCCAAACGGGCCGCCAGCCCGGCCGTGGCCGTGCGCAGTACCGACAGGTAGGCACCCGCGGCGGGCAGCCGGACTTCCACGAAGTCCTTCGTCGCGGGCTCGCCTGCGATCTGGGACACCCTCACCTCCATGGTGGTACAAGCTCATTCGAGCTCTTTCGGGGGCCGAGGGTCGCCCCCCGGGGTAACGCGCTACGTCGTTCAGCGGTGACGCTACCGCGCTCCCGACTTTCCTGTCCTGGGGACCCCGCCCCTTGCTGTCACTCATAGTAAGCCCATGAGTACGGACAGTGGCTAGAGGTCTGCGGCCCCAAATAGGAAGAGCGCGCGCCGGGTTGACGTACCCAGACGTCAGACGCTCGAACCGTCCGGATCGTGAGTCACGCGCGTACGTGATCCACGGCTCACGCGTACGTGATCCACGGCTCAGACGAGGACGTGGTCCACGAAACACCAACGCCAGTTCTCCCCCTGCTCGAACGTGCGCATGATCGGATGTCCGGTGTCCTTGTGGTGCCCCGAGGCGTGCTGCAGCGGTGAGGAGTCACAACAGGCGAGATGCCCGCACTCCAGAC
Source organism: Streptomyces sp. NPDC059371 (assembly GCF_042751995.1). Lineage (NCBI taxonomy): Bacteria > Bacillati > Actinomycetota > Actinomycetes > Kitasatosporales > Streptomycetaceae > Streptomyces > Streptomyces sp. NPDC059371. The sequence continues at coordinate 7,324 of NZ_JBHYXD010000151.1, forward strand.
ACAGCCGGAGCTGCACCGGGTGGGTACCGGCGGCCACGCACTCCAGGCAGGTCTCGCTCCCGGGGGCGGGTTCGGGCTGCGGCAGCGCGTCGGTGTGCGTGCACTGTTTCATGATTGCCAGGTTACGTCGGGCGTGCGGGATGCCGCGCGGAATTGTCGGGCGTGCGGGAGACCGCGCGGAAAAAATGAGGGCGGGCGGAAGACGATGGACGTGTTGCCACTGCTGTTGCTGGTCGCGGGGAGCGCGGCGGTCGCCGGGGCCGCCCGCCGCACTCCGGTCCCGGCACCCCTGCTGATCGTCGCCGTGGCCCTGCTGGTCTCGTACGTCCCCGGGGTGCCCGCCTACGAACTCGACCCCGACGTCGTGCTCCCGCTGGTGCTGCCGCCGCTGCTGTACACGGCGGCCACCGACAGCTCCTATCTCGACCTCAGGGCCCAGTTCAGGCCGGTCGCGCTGTTGTCGGTCGGCTACGTCCTCTTCGCGACCCTCGCGGTCGGCTGGGCCGCCTACCTGCTCGTACCCGGCCTGCCGCTGCCCGCGGCGCTCGTCCTCGGCGCCGTGGTCGCACCGCCGGACGCGGTGGCCGCCACGGCCGTGGCCCGCCGGGTGGGCCTGCCCTCACGGCTCACCACCATCCTTCAGGGCGAGTCCCTGGTGAACGACGCGACCGCGATCACCGCCTACAAGGTGGCGCTCGCCGCGGCCGTCGGCGAGGGCGCGACCTGGGCGGGCGGCATCGGCGAGTTCCTGCTCGCGGCGGTCGGCGGGGTGGCTGTCGGACTCGTGCTGATGATCCCCATCCACTGGCTGCGCACCCACATGAACGAAGCGCTCCTGCAGAACACCCTCTCCCTGCTGATCCCCTTCGTCGCCTACGGCATCGCCGAGCAGTTCCACGCCTCCGGAGTGCTCGCGGTGGTCGTCGTCGCGCTCTACCTCGGACACCGCTCCTGGGAGGTGGACTTCGCGACCCGGCTCCAGGAGGAGGCGGTGTGGAAGATGGTTGCGTTCGTCCTGGAGTCCGCGGTGTTCGCACTGATCGGACTCCAGCTCCCGGTCGTCCTCAAGGGCCTCGGCGCCTACGAGGGGACGACCGCCGCCTGGTACGCCCTCGCCCTCTTCCTGGTCGTCGTCGCGACCCGCTTCATGTGGGTGTATCCCGCCACCTTCCTGCCCCGCCTGCTGTCGGCGCGCATCCGTGAACGCGAGGCCAACCCGACCTGGAAGGCGCCGTTCATCATCGGCTGGGCCGGCATGCGCGGCGTCGTCTCGCTCGCCATCGCCTTCTCCGTCCCGCTCACCGTCGACGGCGGCGATCCCTTCCCCGAGCGCAACCTGATCCTCTTCCTGACCTTCACCACCGTCATCGGCACCCTGGTCGTGCAGGGCCTGACCCTGCCCCCGCTCATCCGGCTGCTGAAACTGCCGGGACGCGACACACAGGCCGAGACGCTCGCCGAGGCGAACGCCCAGGCGCAGGCCTCCCGCGCCGCCGAGGAGCGCCTCGACGGACTCCTCGCCGACGAGCGCAACGCGCTGCCGCCGCCGCTCGCCGAGCGCCTGCGCTCGGTCATGGAGCGGCGCCGCAACGCCGTCTGGGAGCGGCTCGGCGCGGTCAACCCGGTCACCGGGGAGACCGCGGACGACACCTACCGCCGTCTCTCCCGCGAGATGATCGGCGCCGAGCGCGACGTCTTCGTCAAGCTGCGCGACCTCCGCTACATCGACGACGAGATGCTGCGCACGCTGCTGCGCCGGCTGGACCTGGAGGAGGCCGCGGCCTACCGGGAAGCGGCCTGAGGTTCGGTCCCCGGGGCGGGGAACGGCGCTCCGGTGATCACCGCCGCCACCGTCGTGCCGCGCGGGAACGCCCCTTCCCCGGCGAGGGCGACAAGTCCGTAGAGCATCTTGGCGACATAGAGACGTTCGACGGGCAGTCCGTGCCGCTGCTCGAAGTCCGCGGCGAAGGCGTCGAGTTCGGGTGTGGTGCGGGCGTAGCCGCCGAAGTGGAAGCGGTCGTCGAGGGACCAGGTTCCGCGCCGGGCGCCGAACGCGTCCCTCTGGAGAGCCGTCGTGCCGGCGTCGAGGAAGCCCCCGCGCAGGACCGGGATGCCCAGCGCACGCCGGCCGGGGCCGAGGCCCGCGGCCATCCCGGCGAGGGTGCCGCCGGTGCCGCAGGCGAGCGCGGCCACGTCGATGCCCTCCTCGTCCCGCAGTTCCTCGCCGAGGGCCCGGCAGCCGCGTACGGCGAGGGCGTTGCTGCCGCCCTCGGGCACCACATAGGAGTCCTCGGCGCCCGCCGCGCGCAGGATCCCGGCCAGCGTTCCGGGTTCCGTCTTGTGCCGGTACGTCGATCTGTCGACGAAGTGAAGGCGCATGCCGTCGGCGGCGCAGCGGGCCAGCGAGGGGTTGAGGGGGCGGTCGGCCAGTTCCTGGCCGCGGACCACGCCCACCGTGGGCTGCCCGAGGAGACGGCCCGCGGCGGCGGTGGCGCGCAGATGGTTCGAGTACGCCCCGCCGAAGGTGAGCAGCGTGCGGCCCGCCGCCGCTTCGAGGTTCGGCGTCAGCTTGCGCCACTTGTTGCCGATCAGCTCCGGGTGGATCAGATCGTCCCGCTTCACCACCAGCCGGACCCCCCGACGCGTGAACCGGGAATCCACGACCTCCGCCAGGGGCGACGGAAGCCGCGGTACCGGGCCGCCGGAACCGGGCGGGGTGTCAGGACTGGTCACCCGTTCATTGTCGGACACCTGTCCGGGACCGGCCGGACGGGGGCGACGGACTGCCGGACGCTCGGGCCGGGGCCGGGGCCGGGGCCGGGGCCGGAGCGGGGGCTGCGGCCGGTGCCCAGTCCCGGCGGCGGCCGGGTGCTCGGTCCGGCGGACGGCCGGGCGGGGGGCCGTGGCGTCGGCCGTCCGCTTCGGGTGTTCGTGGTGGACCTCGGTGCGTCAGGTCACTTCAGCAGCTCGCGGACACGCGCCCGCAGGGAGTTCATCGTGAAGCCCCGCGGGTCCACCTTCCCCGGCTGCCACTCCAGGTGGCCGATGACCGAGCGTTCCGTCCAGCCGTGGAACCGGCAGATCGCGGCGGAGACCTTGGTGATGGCGTCGAGCTGCACCTCGGGCCACGGGTCCTGGCCGTCGCCGAGGTTCTCGCACTCGAAGCCGTAGAAGTGGCGGTTGCCGTCGGTGTTCGCCTCGTTGTCGTGCGGCAGCGCCTTCTCGGCGATCACCGCGCGCAGCACGTCGTCGTCGCCGAGCCCCGCGTGGTTGGCGCGGCCGTAGCCGACCAGGTGCACGACGCCGTCCTTGGTGATGACCCCGTGGCACAGCGGTCCGGGCAGGTCCTCGCGGCCCTCGCGGCACAGCCCGACCGTGGGCGCGCTGCCCGAGGTCACCGTGTGGTGGATCATCACCCCGTGCACCGGGCCCCACGGACCTTTGTGATTGCGGTTGTGGTGCTCCCAGTCGCCGACCTCGACGACGTGGACGCCTTCGTCCCTGATCCGGTCCAGGAACCTGCCCGCGGACATGGGCGATGCCATGGCCGACTCCTTCGCGCTGTACGCCGGCCGCCCTGCCGCGGCCGTCTGGTACCGCTGCTTCTATATCCGGCCGGGTGGCCGGAACCAGCCGTTCGCACAGCGTGCGAGCCGATCCGGTCAACCCCGGGACGGGGCGGAATCACCCTCCCTGCCCAGCTCCGGAGTGATCCATTCCCCCTCATTCGTGTAATGGCATCAGCACACTCCGTGATGAAAGGCTTGGTCGCGAAGATCAGTGCACGACCGGGAGGGCAATTTTCATGTCGGTAGGCGAAGAGGTCCGCGCGGAGCAGAACCGTCCGCAGCAGAGTCTCGGCACATCAGCCGCGCGGAACCTGGCCACCACCACCAAGTCCGCGCCACAGATGCAGGAGATCAGCTCACGGTGGCTGCTGCGCATGCTTCCGTGGGTGAACGTGCAGGGTGGCACGTACCGCGTGAACCGGCGGCTCAGCTACTCGGTGGGCGACGGCCGCGTGACGTTCGTCAAGACCGGGGACCGCGTCCAGGTCATCCCCGCGGAGCTCGGAGAACTGTCCGTGCTGCGGTCGTACGAGGATCACGAGGTGCTGGGCGAGCTCGCCCAGCGGTGCCAGCAGCGGGAGTTCGCCCCGGGCGAGGTGCTGGCCTCGTTCGGCAACCGGGCCGAGGAGGTGTTCCTCCTGGCGCACGGCAAGGTCGAGAAGATCGGCACCGGTCCCTACGGGGGCGACGCGGTGCTCGGTGTCCTCGCCGACGGCGCGTACTTCGGCGAACAGGCACTCATCGACCCGGAGGCCATCTGGGAGTACACGGCCCGCGCGGTGACGGCGGTGACCGCGCTCGTGCTGCCCCGCCAGGACCTCGAACAGGTGGCGGAGCGCTCCGAGTCCCTGAACGAACACCTCCGGGAACTGCGCGCGATTCCCTCGCAGCGCACCAACAAGTACGGCGAGAAGGAGATCGACCTCGCGGCCGGCCACACCGGCGAGCAGGACATCCCGGGCACCTTCGTGGACTACGAGGCGGCCCCGCGCGAGTACGAACTGAGCATCGCCCAGACCGTCCTGCGGCTGCACACCCGTGTGGCCGACCTCTACAACCAGCCGATGAACCAGACCGAGCAGCAGTTGCGGCTCACCGTGGAGGCGTTGAAGGAGCGCCAGGAGCACGAGCTCATCAACAACCGCGAGTTCGGCCTGCTCAACAACTGCGAGTACGAGCAGCGGCTCCAGCCGCACGACGGCGTGCCGAGCCCGGACGACATGGACGAACTGCTCAGCCGCCGCCGCGGCACCAAGCTGTTCCTCGCCCATCCGCGCGCGATCTCCGCGTTCGGCCGCGAACTGAACAAGCGCGGGCTCGTCCCCGAGAGCATCGAGGTGGCCGGCAACCGCATCCCGACCTGGCGCGGGGTGCCGATCTTCCCGTGCAACAAGATCCCGGTCAGCGACGCCCGTACGACCTCGATCATCGCCCTGCGTACCGGCGAGGCCGAACAAGGAGTGGTCGGACTCCAGCAGGCGGGCATCCCGGACGAGATCGAGCCGAGCCTGTCGGTGCGGTTCATGGGCATCAACGAACAGGCGGTCATCTCCTACCTGGTGACGGCGTACTACTCGGCCGCGGTGCTCGTGCCGGACGCGCTCGGCATCCTGGAGAACGTCGAGATCGGCCGATGGCGGTGACGACCCGGACGCGGCAGGGACCGGCCGGGACTCCCGGCGGACGGCGTCCGCCGGGGCCCGCGGACCGGCGCCTTCCCGGTGCGAGGCCCGCGGAAGGACCGGACTCGCCGGGCCCGGTCGATACCTCCGAGGCGGCGGTCGTCCTCGAGCGGGCGCGGGCGTGCGTCGACCCCGAACTGCGCCGGGCGGTCGACTCGCTGCCGGGCTCGATGCGCCGGATCGCGCTCTACCACTTCGGGTGGGAGCAGGCGGACGGCACTCCCGGGGCGGGGAACGCCGGCAAGGCCATCCGGCCCGCGCTCGTGCTGAGCGCGGTCCAGGCTCTCGGCGGACAGCACGCGGCGGCCGTGCGGGCGGCGGCAGCGGTGGAGCTGATCCACAACTTCACCCTGCTGCACGACGACGTGATGGACCGGGACACCACCCGCAGACACCGTCCCACCGCGTGGACCGTGTTCGGCGACGCCGACGCGATCCTCGCCGGTGACGCCCTGCAGGCCCTGGCCCTGCGGATGCTCGCCGAGGACCCGCACCCCGCGTCCTCGGCGGCCGCCGCCCGGCTCGCGGGCTGCGTCGTCGAGCTGTGCGCCGGACAGCACACGGACACGGCCATGGAGAAGCTCGGCCCGGACGAGGTCACCCTCGACGAGTGCCTCGCCATGGCCGAGGCGAAGACGGGCGCCCTGCTCGGCAGCGCCTGCGCCATCGGGGGGCTGTACGCGGGGGCCGGCCCCGAGGACGTCGAGGCGCTCGACGCGTTCGGCCGGGAGGCGGGGCTCGCCTTCCAGCTCATCGACGACGTGATCGGGATCTGGGGAGACCCCGGCCGCACCGGCAAACCGGCCGGGGCGGACCTCGCCGTCCGCAAGAAGTCGCTGCCCGTGGTCGCCGCGCTCACCTCGGGCACCCCGGCGGCCGCAGAACTCGCCGAGCTGTACGCGGCGCCCTACCGGGAAGGAGAGCTGGAGCGCACGGCGCTGGCCGTCGAGCGGGCGGGCGGGCGTGACTGGGCACAGGTCCAGGCGGCCGACCGGATGTCGCGGGCGATGCACGAACTGTCCCGCGCGGTTCCCGACCCCGAGGCGGCGGGCGGCCTTCTCGCCCTCGCCGAGTTCGTCACGCGCCGCAGCAACTGACCGGCCCGGCAGGCCGGTCGAGGGCCCCGGAACCCCGGGCTCCGCACGGAACCTGACATCCGTGCGGTGCCCGGCTCCGGAGGGCGGGCCCCGCACGGCCCCACGGCGTGCGGGCCCCGCACCCCACGCCGCGCCCCTGTGCCGGACCCCCGGGACCCGGCTCGGCGCACCCCGGGGTCGGTGTGCCGGCGCGCGGGCGTACTAGGCTCAACCGCCGTACGGTCGGGGCTGGTTGGGGCGAAGGGTGGGGCTGGTCATGGGTGTGGCGATCCGGGTGGCGGGCGAGGCGGACCGGGAACTGGTCGTCCAGCTGCTGGACGAGGCCTTCCAGGACGATCCGGTGAGCAACTGGGTCTTCCCCGACCCGGCGCGGCGCCGCGCGAAGCACCCCGGGCTGATGGCGGCCTTCACCGATGTCGTGCTCGCCGAGGGGCGCATCGATCTGGCCGAGGACGGTTCGGCGTGCGCCCTGTGGCTGTCCGTCCCCGCCGGCGGGAACCACGAAGGCGAGGGCGACGGTGAGAACGGCCGAGGTGACGGGGCGGACGAGGACGGCCCCGCGCAGCTCCGCGCGGCCGTCGACCCGGACAACGAACGCGTCGAGCTGATCGGCCGGCTGACGGCCGGCATCCACCCCGAGGGGCGGGCCCACGCGTACCTGTGGATGATCGGGGTGACGCCGGAGCGCCAGGGCGAAGGCCTCGGCGGCGCGCTGATCGAGCGGGTCCTCGACCGCTGCGACCGCGAGGGGCTGGCCGCCTACCTGGAGGCGAGCAACGCCCGCAGCCGCGCCCTGTACGAACGGCTCGGCTTCGCGCTCGCGGGCCGCCCCCTCGACCTGCCCGACGGCCCGCGGATGTGGCCGATGTGGCGCGAGCCGCGCCCGACGGGACGGACCCAGGCCTAGGTCGTGTCCGCAAAGTCTCGCCTGCCCGGCGACGCCTGGCACGCTCCCCCAAGCTCTTCGAGCAGGGGGGACCCCCACTCGCCGCACCGG
>NZ_JBHYXD010000152.1:0-14091 GCF_042751995.1 Streptomyces sp. NPDC059371
ACTCTCGCTGCGGCGCTACCACGCGCGACGCGGCCCCTGCTGGTCAGCCACCCCGGCCCGCGTACGCGCGGTGCGGGCGCGGATCGTGCCGAGAGAAGGGTTGGTGGGGGCGGAGGGACGCAGGCAAGAAGGGCTCGGACGGGGTGACACGGTGACCCCGGGCGGGTGGGCGGTGAGAATGGGGGCGTGCGGTACAGGATTCTGGGGGTTGCCCAGGCAGAGGACGACCGGGGAACCCTCGTCGCGGTGGGCGGCCCCCGGGTACGCAGGCTGCTCACAGCCCTGGCCCAGCACCCCACCCGAACCCTCTCCCCGGACACCCTCATCGACGAGGTGTGGGCGGACACCCCACCCCAGGACGCCCCCGCGGCCCTGCAGGCACTGATCGGCCGCCTCCGCCGGGCCATCGGCAAGGACACGGTCACCTCCGAGCCCGGCGGCTACCGCCTCCACGCCACCCGCGACGACGTGGACCTGTTCGTGTTCGAGCGACTCGTCACGGAGGGCAGGACCGCACTCGAGGAGGGCGACCCCCGCACCGCCGCCGCCCGCCTGCGCGAGGCCCTCGCCCTGTGGCGCGGCCCCGCCCTCGCGGACCTCCCCGACCGCACCGCCGCGACCCGCCCGGAGGCCCTGCGCCTGGAGGCGACCCGCAGCCGCGTCGAGGCGGACCTGCTGCTCGGCCGCGCCGCCGACGTCGTACCGGAGCTGAAGGAGCTGACGACGGCTCACCCGTACGACGAGGCGCTGCACGCTCTGCTCATCCGCGCCCTGCGCGAGACCGGCCGGGGCGCCCACGCGCTGGCCGCGTACGAGGACGTACGCCGTGCGCTCGGGGACGGTCTCGGCGCGGACCCCGGGCCGGAGCTCCGGAACCTGCACGCCGCGTTGCTGGACCCATGGGACGACGCAAGGGACCCACGGGACCCACGGGACCCACGGGACCCACGGGACCCACAGGGCCCACAGGGCCCAAAGGACACGCAGGACACACGCGGACCGCGGGAGCCCGCATCCGGCGCTGACGGCGACGCGGCGACCGGGCCCCGCCCCGGGGACCCCTCCCGTGCCCAGCGGACCGGGAACATCCGGCCCCGGCTGAACTCGTTCGTGGGACGGGAACGCGAGGTCGGGGCCATCCGTTCGGATGTACGGAGGGCCCGGCTGGTCACGCTGACCGGACCGGGCGGTTCGGGGAAGACCCGTCTCGCCGAGGAAGCCGCCGTCGGGCTCGACCAGGCGTGGCTGGTCGAGCTGGCCCCGCTCGACCGCCCCGAGGCGGTCCCGGGCGCGGTGGTCAGCGCCCTCGGTCTGCGCGAAACCGCCCTGATCCCGAACGAGATGGCGGTCGCGCAGGACGACCCGGTCGCCCTGCTCGTCGAGTACTGCGCCCCGCGCAGCCAGCTCCTGATCCTCGACAACTGCGAGCACGTGATCGACGCGGCGGCCGCACTCGCCGAGACCCTGCTGACCCGCTGCCCGGGGCTCACGATCCTCGCCACCAGCCGCGAACCCCTCGGCATCCCGGGCGAGTTGGTGCGTCCGGTCGAGCCGCTCCCGCCCGATCCCGCACGCCGCCTCTTCACGGAGCGCGCCTCCGTGGTGCGCCCCGATGCCGCCACCGCGCTCCACGACTCCGCCGCCGTGGACGAGATCTGCCGACGGCTCGACGGTCTGCCCCTGGCCATCGAGCTGGCCGCGGCCCGGCTGCGGCTCCTCACCCCGCGGCAGATCGCCGACCGGCTCGACGACCGCTTCCGGCTGCTCACCTCAGGCAGCCGCACGGCGCTGCCCCGCCAGCAGACCCTGCGTGCCGTCGTCGACTGGTCCTGGGATCTGCTCGACGAACGGGAGCGGACCGTGCTGCGCGAGGCCTCCGTGTTCGCGGGCGGCTGGGACCTGGCCGCCGCGGAGGCCGTGTGCACGGGCCCGGCCGCCGACCCCATCGGCGCGCTCGTCGACAAGTCCCTCCTCGTCGCCACCCCGGCCGGCACGGGCGGCGACAGCCCTCCGTACGGACACGACGACGGTCTTCGAGACGCCTGGAGCCATGGCGGCGACGCGGGCGGCGGGATGCGCTATCGCATGCTGGAGACCATCCACGAATACGCCACCGAACGCGCCGCCGAGGTCCCCGGGCTGCGCGCCGCGGCCGAGCGGCGCCACCGCGCGTGGGTGCGCGCCCTGACCGAGGAGGCCGAGCCCCAGTTGCGCTCGGGCGCCCAACTCCCCTGGATCCGGCGCCTGGAGAACGAACACGACAACATCCGGGCGGCCCTCCGGCGCGCGCTCGCCGACCGTGACGAGGAGGAGGCCGGTGCTCTCGTCCTCGACATGGGCTGGTTCTGGTGGCTGCGCAACTTCCGGTACGAAGCCATCACCTGGACGGAACTCGTCCTGAAACTCGGCACGTTGCTCGGCACGCCGTCCGATGGCCGTCCGGTCGGGACCGTCGGTTCCGTGTCCGCCCGCGGTGACGCCCTTTTCGCCGAGCTCGAAGGCGTCGATCCGGTGGTCGTCTTCCTCGACCATCCCGAGCGGGAGGAGAAGCACCCGTTGCGCGCCATGCGGATGCGGGTGCGCATGCTCCACCTGTTCATGAAGGTGGACGTCGTCCCGCTGGGCGAGTGGGAGGACAAGCGGCTGCGGGAGTACGTGGAGCGGGTGCGGGGCGCCTTCGAGCGGGGCGGTCCGGACGCCGCGCGCATGCCGGGGATCATCTGGCCGATGGCCGCGCACTTCCTGGGCGAGCCGGACGACGTGGGGCCCGCGATGGACGCGGCGGTCGCCAACTGCCGTGAGTTCGGCGGCGAATGGGAGATCGGTGTCGCCCTGATGTTCCGTACGCACATGGTCGTCGACGCCCCGGGCGGTATGCCGGGAGTGGACGAGGACCTGGCGGAACTCCGGGTGCTCAGCCGACGCGTCGGGGACCGCTGGATGCGCGCCCAGGTGTGCAGCGCGGCCGGCGAGGCGGCCATGGCGCGCGGCCTGTTCGACGACGCGCAGGGCGAGTACGAGGAGGCGCTGCGGCTCGCCTACGAGGTGGGGGCGTACGCGGAGGTGCCGTTCCTCATGGCGCGGCTGGCCGAGATCGCCTACCGCGCGGGCGAGCGTTCCGTGGCCCTGGCGAAGCTGGACGAGGCGAGCGCCGCCGCCGACCTGTAAGGGGTGACGGATTCCCGGGCGTTCGTCCATCTGCTGCGCGCCCAGGTGGTCCTCGACGGTGGGGAGGTCGCCCTCGCGCGCGAACTGTGCGAGAAGGCGCGCGAGGAGAGTCTCCGCGGCACCCCGCCACCGCAGTTCACGGTCGGGCTGAACGGCATCGACGCCATGGTCACGGCCGCCGAGTCCGGCCCTGTCGCGGGTCTGCGGAAGCTGAGTGCCACGCTGCGGCACGCGATGGACGCGCGGTGCGCGGACGTGGTGGCGTCCGCCGTCGTCGAGGGCGCCGCGCGTCTCTTCGGCGAGCTGGGCGCCCACGCGGTGGCGGTGCGGCTGGTGGCCGCGGGTACCGGCTGGCGCGGCGGGGATCTGCGTCCCGTCCGCGAGAGCGCCGACGTACGGCGCACCGAGGCCGCGGCCCTCGCGGCCCTCGGCACCGAGCGCTACGAGTCCGAGCGCGCCCACGGCTCCGGCTACACCCAGGAACAGGCCCTCGGCGAGCTGGCCCGGGCAGTCGAGGCGTACCCCGCGGGGTAGGTGTTCGCCGGCACGTACCTCGTGGAGCGGGTGTTCATCGGCACGCACCCCGTGGAGCGGGTGCTCACCGGCACACGAACCTCGACTCCGCCCAGTCGCCCAGCGTCGTCGAGTCGAACGGGCTGTCGGGTTCGACGACGAAGCGGACCGTCCGGTGGCCGGTGAGGTTCACATGGACGGGGACCGCCGGGTCGCCGCCCTCGATCAGCGGTGACCGCCACAGTTGCGACCCGTCCGCGTAGACGGAGAAGCGCACCTTGCCCAGGCCCAGCATCAGATCGTCGACACCGGCCAGGGCGTCGTACGAGCCGCAGTCGCGGTTGAGGTCGACGGTGACCGAGGACCGGCCGTGGACGGTCACGCCGTACGCGTACCGGGTGTCCCCGATGCTCATCCTGTGGCGCTGCCACACCCAACTGCTCTCCCCGATCCGCATCTCCGGCTCGGTGTGGTCACCGACGACGTCGTAGTCCAGGTCGCTCCACCGGTAGACGACGGTGGCGGGTGGGGGAGGCGTGGGTGCGGGCTCCGGGTCGGGCTGCGGCGGGGGTGGCTTCGGCAGCGGAGCCGGGGTGGGGGCCGGGGTCGGCGTGGGGCGCGGAGTCGGGCCGGGGCTCGGGGCCGCTTTCGGTGCCGGCTTCGGGGCGGGCTTCGGCTCGGCCGAGGGGGGCGGGGCGGGCGCCGGCCCGTGCGCCACGGCCGGTGGCTTCGGCGCGGGGGCCTTCTCGGACGGCGCGGGCGAGGTCACCGGCGCTTCGACGGCGGGCGAGGCGGCCGGTGCCGCCTCCGGCCGCCGGGCGGGGCTGCCGTTGCCGACCAGCGACAGAGCCACCGCCGCCGCGGCCACCGCCACGACACCCGCCGCGATACCGGCCTTGACCGGCGCGCCGAGCCCCTCGGAGACCGCGGCGCCACCTCCGGCGCTCGCGCCTCCGGACCCGCCGCCCGCCACGGCCGCCGCGCCCGCGACTCCGGCCGCTCCCGCTCCGGCGCCCCCGGCGATGAGCGCGACCGCCTTCGCGTACCCGGCGGCACCGAACCAGCCGATGACAGCGACCGGCACGACCGCGGGGATCCCGCCCGCCACTTCCTTGATCTGGCCGGCGGCCAGACGGCATCTGGCGCACTCCTCCAGATGCTTGCGCAGGCCCCGTTCGGCACGGGTGCGCAGGCCGCCGCGGGCGTAGGCGCCGAGCCGGTCCGCGTAGCGCGCGCACTCCTCGTCCCTGGTGAGCGTGGTGCTCACGTGGGCCTGGAGATAGGCCTGCCTGAGCCCCTCGCGGGCGCGACTGGCGAGTACCCGGGTGCCGTTCGCGTCGAGACCGAAGAGCGTGGCGACCTCGCCCGGGGACTCGTCCTCGACCTCGGTGTGCCACAGCACGGCCTGCCAGCGCTCCGGCAGCGAGCGGAAGGCGCGCATGGCCATGGACTGTTCGGCCTCGTGCATCGCGCGTACGTCCGCGCCGAGGTCGAGGGTGTCGTCGCCGGAGACCTCGGAGCCACGGGCGGCCTGCGCCGCGAACACGGCGAAGTCGTCGACCAGTTGCTCCCGTCTGGCCGTCCTCGTCCAGTTCGCGGCGACCCGGCGGACCGTGGTGAGGAGATACGCGCGCACGGCGTGCTCGGGGCCGCTGCCGCCGCGTACGGCCTGGAGCATGCGGGCGAACACCTCGGCCGTGAGGTCGTCGGCGGTGTGCGCGTCGCGGCAGCAGGTGCGGGCGTAACGGCGGACGGCCTCGGCGTGCCGGCGGTACAGCTCCTCGTACGCCGTGTCGTCCCCCGCGCGCATCCGCTCGATCAGACCGGCGTCGGCGGGTGGGGCCACCGGGGACGCCGGCTCCCGCGGGGGCGGCAGGATCCCGCTCTCACGCACGTCCCACCGGTCACGCTGCGAGGGCACGCCGACATCGGCCGTTCCGGGGTCGGGACGGTCATGGGGCGGGTCGTCGTCCTCGCCGCCCGGGGCATCGCCGTCCGGCGCGTCGCCGCTCGGGTCCCGGTCCTCGCCGGGCGGGCTTCCGCCGTACGGGCTTCTTCCCCCGTACGGTCCGCCCTGGCTCGGCACTTGTCGTGACGGTGAACCGCCCATTTCCGTGCCGCCGTCGGCGCCACCGTCACCGGGTGACTCGTCCCGCCCGTCCACACTCATCGCGGAAAGCCCCCGCCTGCACACTCGGACCCGAATACCGGGCCAGAGTGCCACAGGCTCCCGGGCCGGAACGTGCTCGTACGGACCAACCACTCGTCCGAGGGGACTTGTCGCTCTGGAGTACTAACCGTCACCCGTTCGGGGAATGGTCAACAGCCGCCGCCCGCACGGAAGTGGGCGTTCCGCACCGGAGCGGCGCCGGAAGGGCGACGCCCTCGGGGCGAGTGACCCCACGCCCGCCGAAAGCACGATGCTCCCGGGGCGAGTGACCTCACTCGCCCCGGGAGCATCCACGTGCTCACGAACGGCCGGGCGCGCGGCGGCGCCCACGGACACCGGCGCCCACGGACACCGGCGCCCACGGACACCGACGCCCACGGACACCGGCCCCGCTCACGCGGGGCGTTCTCGTGCCCCGGAGTGCCTTCGCGCTTCCGAACGCCTTCGCACTTCCGTACGGTCGCGCGGCCGCAACGCGCCCGCGCAACGGTCGCCTTCGGTCCGGCTCACGCGGGGCGCGAGCGCAGGCCCTCCAGCAGGATGTCGAGCAGCCGGGCCGAGGCCGCCGCCTGCTGGGCCGCGTCCGGCAGCGAAGGGGCCGCCGTCGCGATGACCAGCAGGACGTCCGCCACGGTGACGTCGGCGCGAAGTTCGCCCGCCGCACGCGCCCGGTCGACGAGCCGCCCGACCACCTCCAGCAGCGCCGCCGCACCGGCGTCGTCCACCTCGGCGATCACCTGCTCGTTCTCGGGAGCCGTCCGCTGCTCGACGAGCCGCAACTCCGGCGCGGTCTGGGACCGCTGCTGCGGCACCCGCGCCTCGTCCTGCTCGGGACCGTCCTCGGCCACGCCGACCCGCAGCACCTGCGGCGGCAGCAGCCGTCCGGCGCCCGAGGCCACCGACGTCCGCAGGAAGCGCGAGAGCGCCGACCACGGCTCGTCCTCCTGCCCGAGCGCGGAGCGGGCCTGGTCGGTCAGCCGGGAGGTCTCCTCCTCGGCTATCCGGCGCACGAGGACGTCCTTGCTCGGGAAGCGCCGGTACACCGTGCCGACACCGACCCTCGCCCGTCGGGCGACGTCCTCCATCGGCGCGCCGTACCCCAGCTCGCCGAAGACCTCGCGCGCCGCTCGCAGTACGTGTTCCAGATTGCGCTGTGCGTCCACACGCAGCGGCGTCGTGCGCGATCCGTCCGCCGGACCGCGGCCGTTGCCGCTCGTCGCCGCCGCGCCGATCGCACCACCAGGTGCGATGGCTGACGCGGAAGCCCAATGAGAGTCCTGAATATGCATAAGCGTTCCCCCGGTAATGACGTCTCCCCCCGGAGACTCTCCCCGCCATCGACAGACCGGAGCGTGTGGAACAAGCTTGAACGCGAGCCCGTCATACGGACTCGCCGAGCGCATCCCCTTACACCCCGTCGACACACGAACATAGTTGAGAGGGGGTCAATTCAGAAGGGGCAGGTTCCGCACGGAGCGCCCCCCGATCGGAGTACGGACCCTTTACGTCCCGGTTGCACCCTGTCCGAATACCCCCCTCACCCACCATGACCTGCGGGTTTTCCCTAGAGTCCGACAAATCGGCCAACTCTGCACGTTGTCGGCGACCGGTCACACAAATTGCCGGGGCTGTAGACAAACTCCGGAGCGGGGTGCGTCATGGGGTGGTGAAGGAACGTGCGCGCATTCTCATCGTCGGCGGCGGCTACGTCGGGATGTACACCGCCCTGCGCCTCCAGCGCCGGCTCAAGCCCGAACTGAAGCGGGGCGAGGTCGAGATCACGGTCGTGTCGCCCGAGCCGTACATGACCTATCAGCCGTTCCTTCCCGAGGCCGCCGCGGGCTCCATCTCGCCGCGCCACGTGGTCGTTCCGCTGCGCCGGGTCCTCGACCGCTGCCGGATCGTCATCGGCGAGGTCCGGTCGATCGACCACGCCAAGCGCACCGCCACGCTCACCACGCTCGCCACCGAGGAGGAGGGCGCGGGCGCGGAGCAGATCACGTACGACGAACTCGTGCTCGCTCCCGGCTCGGTCTCGCGCACCCTGCCGATCCCCGGACTCGCCGACTTCGCCATCGGCTTCAAGACGGTCGAAGAGGCCATCGGCCTGCGCAACCACGTCATCGAGCAGATGGACATCGCCTCCTCCACCCGCGACCCCGCGATCCGCGACGCGGCCCTGACCTTCGTCTTCGTGGGAGGCGGTTACGCCGGCGTCGAGGCGCTCGGCGAGCTGGAGGACATGGCCCGCTACACCGCGCGGTACTACCACAACCTCAAGCCCGAGGACATGAAGTGGATCCTCGTCGAGGCCTCGGACCGCATCCTGCCCGAGGTCGGCGAGGAGATGGGCAGGTACACCGTCAGCCAGTTGCGCCGACGCAACATCGAGGTGCGCCTGGACACCCGCCTCAACAGTTGCGCGGACCGGATCGCGGTCCTCAGTGACGGCGCGCGCTTCCCGACCCGCACCGTCGTGTGGACGGCCGGCGTCAAACCGCACCCCGTCCTCGCCGCGACCGACCTCCCCCTGAACGAGCGGGGCCGCCTCAAGTGCACCCCCCAGCTCGCCGTCGACGGCGTCCCGCACGCGTGGGCCGCGGGAGACGCGGCGGCGGTGCCCGACGTGACCGCGGAGCCCGGCAAGGAGACCGCGCCCAACGCCCAGCACGCCGTGCGCCAGGCGAAGGTCCTCGGCGACAACCTCGCGCACACCCTGCGGGGTGAGCCGCTGGAGACGTACTCACACAAATACGTGGGTTCGGTCGCCTCCCTGGGACTGCACAAGGGAGTCGCACACGTCTACGGGCGCAAGCTGAGGGGCTATCCTGCCTGGTTCATGCACCGCGTCTACCACCTCAGCCGGGTGCCGACCTTCAACCGCAAGGCCCGTGTGCTCGCCGAATGGACCCTGGCGGGTCTCTTCAAACGGGAGATCGTGTCCCTCGGTTCGCTCGAACACCCCCGTGCGGAGTTCGAACTGGCGGCCGGGGGAAAGCCTCCGGCCGACCCGAAGGGGTCGTCCTGACCGGACCGAGGAACTCCACCGGCAGGGACGGCGTCTGACGGATGCAGACCCGGTCGGTCAGACTGCCAGACAGGTCCACGACTTTGGGCGGGTGAACCGCTCGCCCTTCTAACACGAGGCTTTCCCCACTGTGAACTTCACGCGCTGGAGCGCCCGGCTCCCCGGAACGCAGCGCCGCGCCGCAGCGCGGACCGAGCACACGGCCGCACACACGGCCGCCCCGGACCGGCGCGGGGAAGGCTCCGTGCCGGCGGCCCGCGCCGAGCAGCTCACCGACGACCTCCCTCCCGGGCTCGCCGTCGACGAACTCCCGGTGCGCGCCGTCCTCGACCGCGTCCCCGCACTGGTCGCCCTCGTGCACGGCCCCGAGCACCGCGTCTCGTACGTCAACGACGCCTACACCGCGGCCTTCGGCGCCCGTCCCGCCGGCGCACCCGCGCGCGAGGCCCTGCCCGAACTGGACGAACTCGGCCTGCTGCCCCTCCTCGACCAGGTCCTGCGCAGCGCCAAGCCCCGCACCGTCAAGTCCCGCAAGGTGTCGACCGGCCGCTCCTACACGTTCACCTGCACCCCCGTCGACACCTCCTCCGAGAGCGACGGCCGCGGCGTCCTCGTCTTCGCCACCGACGTCACCGACCACGCCGAGGCCGCCGAGAGGCTGCGCGCCAGCGAACGCCGTCAGCGCGAGACCGCCGTCACCCTCCAGCGCTCCCTGCTCCCGCAGGAACTGGAGGAGCCCGACGACCTGCGCATCGCCGCCACCTACCTGCCCGGCGGCACGGAGGCCGCGGTCGGCGGCGACTGGTACGACGTCATCACCCTCGGCGGCGGCCGCACCGCGCTCGTCATCGGGGACGTCATGGGCCGCGGGGTCCGCGCCGCCGCCGTCATGGGCCAGCTCCGCACGGCCGTACGCGCGTACGCCCGTCTCGACCTGCCGCCGCACGAGGTCCTGCAACTTCTCGACGGCCTCGCCACCGAGATCGACGCCAACCAGATCGCCACCTGCGTGTACGCGATCCACGACCCGAACGAGGGCCGGCTGGTGTACGCCTCCGCCGGCCACCTGCCCATCCTGGTCCGCGACGAGAACGGCACCATCCACCGCGCCGACGAACCGACCGGGCCTCCGCTCGGCACCGGCGGCTGGCTGCACGCCTCCGGCTCGGTGCCGCTGGGCCCCGGCTCCACCGCCGTCCTGTACACGGACGGCCTGGTCGAGCGCCGTGACGAGGACCTCGACGAGGGCATCGCCTCCCTGGAGCGCGCCCTCGCCGGAGCCACCGGCAGCCCCCAGGTGATCTGCGACCGCCTGGTCCGCGCGGCCGGCGTCACCGCCGACCACGACGACGACGTCGCCGTCCTGGTCCTCCAGCACCCTTCACGTACGGGCTCCGAGGGCGAGCTCTTCCGCAACGCCGCCCTGGAACTGCTCGGCGGCATGGAAGCGGCCCCACGCGCGCGTGCCTTCGCCTCCGGCGTGCTGGCGAGCTGGCGCTTCCCCGACGATCTGCACGACCTCGGCGTCCTGGCCGCCAGCGAACTCGTCGCCAACTCGCTCCAGCACGGCACCCCGCCGATGCGCCTGCGTCTGCGCCGCACCGACCGCCGCCTGATCATCGAGGTCACCGACGGAGACGACCACCTGCCGCGCCGGCGCCGCGCGGAGCCCGGCGACGAAGCGGGCCGCGGCATCGCGATCGTGGCGACGATCGCCTCCGGCTGGGGCTCCCGCCGCACACCGGGCGGCGGCAAAGCGGTGTGGTGCGAGTTCGCACTCCCCCGCGCGGGGAACTGAATCCCGCGCGCCGGGTACTCGATCCCCGCGCCGGGTACTGAGTCCTCACTTCTGGAACCGGTCCCGTACGCCTGACACCGAACCGCGGGCAGGACACGTGCCGCGCGTCCCCTGGCCGAGAGGCCCGGCCGGTGCTAAGAGCTCCCCATGGCAGACGAATCGGGCTTTCAGCTCAAAGGAAGTGGCCCCGAGCGCTACGAGCGGTACGCGGCACCGTTCATGGCGCCCTTCGTGGAAGCGATCCTGGACGCGGTCGACCTGTATCCCGGCGCCGAGGTGCTCGACCTGGCCTGCGGCACCGGCTTCGCGGCCCGCGCGGCGGCGGCCCGGGTCGGCCCCGCCGGCCGGGTCTCGGGGGCGGACGTCAACGCGGGCATGATCGGCATGGCCGTAAAGCGAGCGCCCCGCATGTACCCGGACATCCGGTTCACCGTCGCCCCCGCCGAAAGACTCCCCTACGACGACGCGGCCTTCGACGTGGTCGTGTGCCAGCAGGGCGTCCAGTTCTTTCCCGACCTCGACGCGGCCTTCGCGGAGGCGGCCCGCGTGACACGCCCCGACGGCCGCTTCGCCGCCACCGCGTGGGCCGCCAGAGACCTCATCCCGTACTTCGTCGCCCAGTACGAGGCGGTCGAGGAGTACGGCGGCAAGGAACTCGCGGCCGACTACGAGGGCGCGTTCTCCGGCACCCCCGAGCGGCTCTCCGCCGCCTTGCGAGGCGCCGGGTTCCACGACGTCGCCGTCCGCCAGGTCACCTTCGGCATCCCCTTCCCGCCCCTCGACGCGTACGCCCCCGGCCAGCTCTCGTCCACATCCTGGGGACAGGCGATCGTCGACACCGGGGGCGAGGAAGCACTCCTGCGCGCAGGCCATGCTGTCCGCACCCGGCTCGCCGGCCACACCGCCCCCGACGGCACCGCCACCCTCCCCTTCACCGCGAACCTGCTGACCGGCACCCGCTGAGACCCACCCCGCGCACACGAAACGGCCGCCACCACGTCACTCCGTGATGGCGGCCGTCATGATCCGCGCCTGTCCCGCGGCCCGGCGGTCAGGCGCCGGCGGGCACCGGCTCGGCCGGAGCCCCACCCTGCGCGACCACCCGGCTCCTCGCGAGCGACGGCTGATTCTGTACGGGGGTGAGCTGCCGTCCGAGCCGCACGGCCAGGACGGTGATGCCGAGCGAGAAGATCAGGAACGTCACGACGTACGGGCCGTGCAGCGAGGCCCCCATCGGACCGCCCACCGCCGGGCCGATCGCCAGCGCGAGCTGCTTCACCAGGGCGAAGGCCGAGTTGTACTGGCCCGCCATGCCGGACGGCGCCAGATCGGCGACCAGCGGAGCGACCGTCGGCGACAGCATCGCCTCACCGAGGCCGAAGAGCGCGTACGTCGAGACGAAGGCCGCCGTGGCCATGGTCTGGCTGCCGTGCCCGAGGCCCGCGTACCCGGCGGCCAGCCAGGCGACGGCCCAGATGAGCCCGACCGCGGCGATCACCCGGGACCGCTTGCGGCGCTCGACGAACTTCAGCACCGCGAACTGCGCGACCACGATCATCGCCGTGTTCGCCGCCATCGCCGTACCGAGCGCGGACGTGGAGATACCGGCCGCCTCGACGCCGTACGCGGAAAGGCCCGACTCGAACTGTCCGTAGCAGGCGAAGAACAGCACGAAGCCCAGTACGGAAAGCTGCACCATGGCCCGGTTGCCGAGGAGCTGCTTCCAGCTTCCGCCCTTGGACCGGGGTGCGTCGTCGCCGATCCGCGGCGCGTGCGGCATCCGCACCGTCGCCATGATCACGACCAGCACCAGGAACATCGCCGCCTCGATCGCGAACAGCAGCGTGAAGGAGCTCGCCCGGTCGGGGTTGACGATGTGGCCCCCGATGAGACCACCGACACCGAGGCCCAGGTTCTGCAGGAAGAACTGCGTGGCGAAGGCGCGCGACCGGGTGTCCGCCGACGAGCAGTCCACGATCATCGTCGCGAGCGACGGCTGCATCACGGCCTGCCCGGCACCGAGCGCCGCCGCCGACAGCACCACGGTCGTCGCGCTGCTCGCCAGCCCGAGGCTCAGCGCACCGAGCGCGGCTGTCACCAGGGCGGTGAGCAGAACCGGCAGCGGACCGCGCCTGACGATCGCCCGTCCGGCGAACGGGAGCACGACGAGAGCGGCCACGGCGAAGGCGGCGAGCACGACGCCCGCCGTCATGGAGCCGAGTCCCCGCACCTGCGCCACATAGACGTAGAGGAAGGGGACGGTAAAGCCGAGCCCGAACGCGCCGAGCGCGTTGCCCACGTGGATCCGGCGCATCGCCGCGCCCATCGCCCTGGTCACTTTCACCTGCCTTGGTCGTGAAGCCGTACGGGCCTGTCCGCTGCCGGGCACCGTGTCCGTGACCGGTTCCCTACGCATGGATGCAAGCCTGAAGACTTCAAAGCTAAAGTTCGAGGTTGAACTGTACACCTTGAAGGACTTCAATACCAAGCGACCTCATGCGATACTCGGGCCATGGGCGACACCCCCGGCGTCAGTGAGCCGACACTCGAAGAACAGATCGCCGCCTACCAGCGCGAGTTCCAGGACCTCGACCCCCAGGTCGAGAAGATCGTGTCGGCGCTGTCCCGCCTCAACCGGCGGATGAACGTCGCCTACGGCCGTCAGACCGCCGCACTCGGCATCAGCAACGCCGAGTGGGAGGTCCTGAAGGCACTGGTCCTCGCCGGCGCCCCGTACCGCCTCGGCCCGAGCGAGCTCGCCAAGCGCCTCGGCCTCACCCCGGCCGCCATGACCCACCGCATCGACCGCATGGTCGCGGAGGGACTGGTCACCCGGGAGCGCGACGAATCGAACCGGGTGCGCGTCATCGTCGAGCTGACCGATGAGGGCCGGGAGAAGTGGCTGGAGGCCATGCGCCTCGCCACGGTCTTCGAGGAGGACCTGCTCCAGGACCTCTCCACCGAGGACCGAGGTGTCCTGGGCGAGGTCCTGACCCGCCTGCTGCGACGGGTGGAGGACGCCCAGCCGGACGCGGGCGGCCGGCTCAGCGACCTGGATTAAAGATCTTGACAGGCGGGTGTTGACAGTGCCCTGCCGGATGAGTAAAGTTCTTCGAGTTGTCACGGAGCCGGTCTGGTTCCGGGACGGCACCTCCGCCGCTGATGCGGCAATCAAATCTTCAGCACGATCTCCCAGCCGGGGTGAATTCGGTGTGTCCGAATTCAATTCGAGTGGGGTCCGGCGGCCCGATTAGGAACTGCCGGGAAGATCCGCTAAAGTTTGAGACGTCGGAACGGCCCAACGGCCGGGAAGGCAAGCCCCGCTGACTGGGAGTCAGGCCCGAAAGAGTCTGATAGAGTCGGAAACGCAAGACCGAAGGGAAGCGCCCGGAGGAAAGCCCGAGAGGGTGAGTA
>NZ_JBHYXD010000153.1:0-13513 GCF_042751995.1 Streptomyces sp. NPDC059371
AGCGCGCCGTCGGGGCCGTGCCGGTACATCGATGCCCGTCGCCACCGACGGTCACGCCTCACCCAACGGCAACGGGCTGATGCACCGGCACGGCCCCGACCCACCCACCGGTGTCACCGCCCGGTCCGAGGCGGCTGCGGCGGCCGCTGCACCCGAGGGACCGACCCGGGCACGGCCGCGCCGGGAACACCTCCGCCCGGGGAGGCGGAACGCCGGCCGGACTGAAGGCGGGCCGCGTTCGCCACCGGGTTCGTCGGCCCGCCGGAGGCCGTCGCCCCCGCCACAGCCGGCCTCTGCCAGCTCTCCGGAACCGAAGCATGCCGCTCCACGGCCCCCCGAGCCCGCGCCTCCGCCAGCCGAGCCGCCTGCTCGGCCACGGGCGCGAACCCCGGAGCCGCGTTGCCGCTCTGGGAAGGCACCTGGCGGACAGCCATGGCCCCCAGGGCGGCCTGGGTGTCACGGGGGAACACGTCCCGGGGCAGCAACTGCGAGGCCGCACCGGTCACCTCGACCCGGTGCTGCCTCCCCCCGGACTCGAAGGTGACGCCGTACCCGAGGTACTGCCGGTCCCGGTCGAACATCAGGTCCCCCCGCACCCGCCCACCCCCGTCCCGCGTCCGCTCACTCAGCTCCCGGAGGGCCTCCGGCATCGGCGCGGTCCGCCCGAGGCTCGCCACATACGCGTCCGCCTCCACACGCCCCTCCCGGAACCGCGGCGTCCCGTCGGGCCCGAGGCGCATCTGCACGGCACCGACCCGGTTGTCGGGGTGGATGTCGATGGTGAGGCGCCCGTCCCCGCCGTACTCCCGGACGAACCGCTCGCGCAGCGCGGTGAACTGCACCTGGTTCTCCAACGCCGGAGGAAGGTTCGGCCCGTAGATGGTGACCCGCGCCTCGGGGTCGGCCTCCAGGATGATCTCGGCGTTGGCCACCCCCGTGCCACCGGCACCCGCGACGAGCCACGTCTTCGGGGCACCCTCCGCTCCCGCGGCACGCGCGTCGAACCGCCCCTCGGCGATCTCGTCGCCGATGAAGACGCGTCCGGGCGCGGCGGCCCGCGCCCGCTCCCACTGGGCGGTCGCGTCGAGTGTCCGGAGCGCGGCCCGCGCCCCGCCGCCCGAGCGCAGCCCGTCCAGCACCCCGTCCTCCCGCAGCACCTGGAGCGCCCGCTCCGCGGTGACCTCCCCGGTCAGCCGGGCGTGCGCGGGCGAGTCGGCGGGCAGTTGTCCGCGTACGGCGTCGAGGGCCTCCGGCAGATTCACCGCGTCCCGGCGGTCGACGCCCGGCACCATCTCCGGCGGCAGCCCGGTGGCCACGGTCGGCGTGCCCTCGACCTTCACGTAGACGTCCGGGGAACCGTCACCGGGCCGGATGTGCGCGTAGAGGTGGCCGTCCTGGCCCGGGACCAGTGCCGCGGTGCCGTCGACGACCGGCCCGCGTACGGCGAGCTGGTCCTCCCACAGGCGTACCGCGTCGCGCGGAACCCGCGCGGTCGGGTCGGCGAACTGGTGCGCGTCGCCCATCCCGTTGGCCCGCATGTCCCTCGTCTGGTCGGGGGACTGGACGATGCCCTGGCCGGGGTCCAGGTGCCAGCGGCCGCGGGCGTCGACGAGCAGGGCCTGGGGGTCGCGTCCGACGAGACTGGCACCGCCGCCGATGACGACCTCGCGGGTGGGCCACTCGCCGGTCGCGGCGATCTCCGCGCGGAGCTGGTCCAGGGTGGCGGCATCGGCCAGGGTGCGCCGGTCGGCCGCCTGGGCCGCCGCGGCGGCGAGCTCCTCGCGGGGGACGGGGGAGCCGTCGGGCCGGAACCCCGGCAGGGGAGGTGCGTCGGAGGTGGCCCCGAGGGGCCGGGCGTGCTCGGCCCGTGACCGGAACTCCCGCAGTTCGGCGGCGTCGGCCGCGCTCAACCGCTCGACGGGGACGGCCAGTTCGCGCAGGGCGTCGGCCGACATCGGGGTCAGATGCGGGTCGATGACATCGCGGCGGATGTCGGCTGCCTGGAGCTCCGGGGCATGGCGGTCGGAGTCGGCGGGGGCCCGCGGCCGTAGCCCGACGTGGTCGATGAGAGCCGACAACTCACTCCGGGATTCGGCGCGTTGGGCGGCGTCGAGGGTGACGTCGTTCATGCGGGCGGCCAAGTGGTTCAGTTCGCCGACCCGGCCGAGGTCCTCCTCGGTGAGGCTCAGACGCCGGTCCGCGCCGCCGAGCCCGCCGCGGGCCAGCAGGTCCTGGCGGTTCGGCGCGACGCCCGCGACCTCGGGGTCACCGGCGGCGGCACGGGTCGCCCGGTCGCGCACGGCGAGCAGCTCGCCGACCTCGTGGCTCAGCGCCCGGCCCACCTGGCGCGGGTCCATCCGGTCGGAGAGCTGGACGACGTGCTGGTCCGAGGTGGTGTTGACGTGGGTCCGCGCGACCGTGCCGGAGGGGAGCGGTATGGCGTCCAGACGCAGGGTGAGGGCGCGGCCCCGGTCGTCGGTGAGTGCGAAGAAGCGGTCGCCGGCGGCGCCGGACCGCAGCTCGACCGAGGTCAGCCGCTGCGCGTACAGGCTCCGCACCACCATGGGCAGGGTGCTCTCCGCCTGCGCGACGACGGCCGCCTGCCGTCCGGGGTCGGGCGCGGCGCCGGTGCCCGAGACGAAACGGCTGCCCGCGACGTCGGTCGCGGTGATGACGACGGGCTCCGCGCGGGCGTTCTTCCGGGCGTCGCGCCCGGCGTCCGCCCGGTCGGAACGGCCGACGTTCCCGCGGTCGAGCGGTTCCTGGTCCACTGGCACTTTCCCCCTTGAACGGCTTCGTGGCACGTAAGATCTCGGCATGCTGATCGCCCGTTCGACGCAGGAAGCCCACCTCTACATGGACCTGCACGCGTGCGCGTGCGGGGCGGAGAGCTTCGAGCGGGAGCACCGTCTCGACGAGCGTGACGGTGTCCTGGTCGCGGTGTATGAGGGCGTCTGCCCCGAGTGCGGCCGCGCCCGCTCCTTCGCGTTCCGGCTCACCGATGAACTCCCGCCCGCACCACCGGCGTTCGGTGGGCCCGAGCCCTCGCGGATCATCGACCCGGGGGAGTTCCTGTGGGTCAGCGACCAGGTCGCCACGGACACGGGGCTGCGGCTGCTGCACACCCCGTCCGCCGAGCGGCATGTGCAGCGCGAGGGTTCCGCGTTCGCGCTCGCGGCGGTCGAGGAAGTCCTCAAGTTCCTTCCGCGGGGCGTCGACAGCGTCCCCGAGGAGCTGTTCACCTCGGAGCGCGGCCGCGAGGTGTACGACAGGACCCCGCACCGCTTCGGGCGGACCGCACTCCTTGAGAACATCGCCCGCAAGCGCCGCATCCTGGAGAGCATCGCCCCCGTAGGCCCTCACCAGAGCGCGTAAGCCCTGCCTGCCACTCACGCCACTCACGCCGCTCACGCCACTCACGCCGCTCACGCCGCTCACGCCGCTCACGGCGTCCGCGGTGGCCGGGGCGCCGGGCGCGGGACGGCCGCGGCGGCCGGAGCCGACGGCGTGCCCCCGGTCGCCGGGGAGGCGCTCCCGCCGGCGGACCGCAGGCGGGCCGCCGTGGCCACCCGGACCGTGGCATCCCCCTGCCGAAACCCGCCCGAGGCACCCGGCCCCGACACAGCCCCGCCCGGAACACCCGGCCCCGACACAGCCCCGCCCGGAACACCCGGCCCCGACACAGCCCCGCCCGAGGCACCCGGCCCCGACACAGCCCCGCCCGGAACACCCGGCCCCGGCACCACCCCCGCCGATGCACCAAGCCCCGACACCGGGGCCGATCCCGTCCCCCGCCCGGCGGGGAACACCCCCCGCTCCGAGGTGATCAGCGCGGTGGCCAGTCCTCCCTCGAGCAGCTTCTCCGCGTTCTCGCGGCCGACGGAGAACCCGCGCCCCGACGTGCTCCGCGCGTACAGGTCCTCGATCATGACCTCGGGGGCCATGCGCCCGCCGTACGGGTCGCGGCCGGCGTCGAACGCGGTGCGGCCGTGCTGCCAGCGGCCGGCGTTCTGGGCGAGGCACTGCTCGACGGGGACCTCGACCGACAGCAGGACGCGCCGGTCGTAGCCGTCGGCGCGCAGATCGCCGAGAAGCTTCTCGTTCCAGCGCTGGTCGCGCAGCGTGGCGTCGTAGAGGAGGTTGTAGCCCTCGGAGCGCGCCCACTGCTCGAAGACCTCCTGGAGCAAGGCCGATTCACGGTGGGTGAGCGAGGCAGTCTCGGACGGCGCGACCGGTCGCCCGTCGGACAACATGCTCGCGGCAGGTGGCAGATGGGGTGATCCACCGTGCTCGAAGATCGCCACCTTGAACTGGTCCGGGTCCAGGACCACGTAGTCGCGTACGTCGATGCCGGGCACCCGCCGCAGCGCGTGTCCCAGTTCGTCGTCGCGCCCCTGCCAATCGCCGAGCCCGCGCAGCGCGCCACCCTTCCCGGCGCCGGGCGCCCCGGCGGTGAGCAGAGCGGCATGGCCGTCGCGCGGCAGGGCGGTGCAGCGCGCGGCGAACTCCTCCAGGATCGCGGAGTGCATCCGCTCGCGGTCCGGCGTCCACAGCGCGCCGCGCCGGAAGCGGGCGAACGTGTCCGCGTCGCCCGGCGCGAGATCGCCGCCCGGTGACATCCGGTTTTGCAACTCCCGGTACAGCGCGCGGTATTCGGGTCTGAGCCCCGCCTCCGGCCTCTCGCCCGTGGTCATGGCCGCCGCTCGGGTCCGTCGGCCGGGCGGTCCGGCCGGCTGTCGATCCTGTGCTGGATCTCGGCCACGTCCTCGCGGGTCACCTGCCCGAGCAGCCGTGCCGCGGCGAGCACGGACAGCGTGTTGTCCTGGTGGGTCGGCTCGGGATGACCCTCGTCCAGACCCTCCTCGGTCTCGAAGGGCCAGCCGGCGACGGTCGCGATCATCTGCTCGCGTTCCACGAATCCGGCGGCGTAGAGCCCAAGATAGGCACGCAGGGAAGGGGCCGAGTCGGCCGCGGACATGTCGGGTGCGGGGGTGTCGTTCATGGGTGGAGTGTTCCTCGCTTACCAGAGACTGGTCTCGTACGGATCCGGGTCGGGCCGGTGGGAGGACGCGGCGACGGCGTCCTCGTACGACTCGACCGCGGGTGGCGTCTTCGGGCGGTGGCTTCCGCCCTTGCAGCCCGCGAACGGACCGCTGGGGGAACGCAGTTCGGACAGTACGGCGCCGAGGTGGTCCCGGTGCCAGACGGCGGGGCCCGACGCGCCCGCCGCCGGGTCGGTGTGCTCCTGCCAGGCCAGCCACAGCCCGTGCAGCCGGGCGACCGCCTCCGGGTGTTCCCACCAGCGGGGGCACCAGGGCTGTTGCGAGGTGACCTCGCGACCGTAGACGGGAAGGAGCAGGTCACTCACCCAGACGGCCAGTCGGCTCATCTCCCCGGCGTACTCGGGACCGTCGAGGAAGAGGATGAACGGCGGTGCGTCGGCGGCCTGTTGCCCGTCTGCGTCGGTCGTCATCGAGAAGGCTTCCTTTCAGGGGCGGCCGGCACAGGGTCTCGGCCGCTTCGGACCGCGTCGGACGCGGGCGGCACAGGGCCACGGCCGTATCGGACCGCTTCGGCGGCGGACGTCACCGGGCTTCGGCTGCCCCGGGCCGCCGAGGGCGCGGATGTCATCGGTACGTGATCCTCTCGGCCGCGCGGGCGGTGATGGCCTTCACCTCGGCCTGGGCCGCCGTCGCGATGCGGTCGGCGCCCGGTTCCGCGTACCAGGGGCGGAGCCGGACCAGGGCGGGTCTGATGCCGGTGGCCAGGAGCAGGGCGGTGCCCTTGGGCAGAGCGCGGATCCGGTCGGCGGGCAGGAT
This sequence comes from Streptomyces sp. NPDC059371, assembly GCF_042751995.1. Taxonomy (NCBI): domain Bacteria; kingdom Bacillati; phylum Actinomycetota; class Actinomycetes; order Kitasatosporales; family Streptomycetaceae; genus Streptomyces; species Streptomyces sp. NPDC059371. The sequence goes on from NZ_JBHYXD010000153.1 coordinate 5,820, forward strand.
GCGTTCCAGGCGGTACGACGTCGACCGGGACCGCCCGTCCCTGCCCTTGGACCAGCTCACCGTCGACACGTCGTGCTCGCCGACCAGCCGGGAGATCTTCTCCACGAAGTCGGCGTCGTCCAGTCCCGCGCCGAGCAGCTTGACGGTCGCGGCCGACCAGAGCGCGTCCATGCCCGTCTCGCCCCAGACCCGTGCGCCCTGCCGGTAACTCTGCAGCAGGGTCACGATGTTGATGCCGCGTGAGCCGAAGTGCGAGTACAGATCGGGGAGATCGGAGATCCGGCAGACGTTGGCCGCCTCGTCGAGGACCGCCGTCATCGGCGGTTCGAGGCGTCCGCCCATCCGTTCGGCGGCGACGACTCCCGCGCGCAGCACGGAGTCGGCGGCCGCGGCGATCACCCCGGCAGCCGAACCGCCGCCGTCCTTGGAGAGCAGATAGAGCGTGTCGGCGGACAGCACATGGCGGTCGGGGAAGAACTGCGGCAGCGCGGGATCCGGGGTCACCCACGCGGCGATCGCGGGGTCGAGCAGACAGGCCACGCACTGTCGGCAGGTCTCGTAGATGCCGTCCCGGGTCTCCACCGCCCCCTGCACGGTGCCCTGCAACTGGTCGGCGAGCGCCGTCATCCCGGCGTCGCGCAGCAGGTCGACCGGGGTGCGGTCGGCCGGGTCGGCCAGCCAGGCGAGGACCTCGCCGATCGGTCGCCCGCCGCGCTGGGCCGCGTGGAAGAGGGCGGTGAGGGTGTTCTGGGCGGCCGAGATCCAGAAGTCGCGGCGGGACGCGTCGTCGTTGACCGCGCCGACGAAGTGCCCGGCCAGCCGGCGGGCGCCCTCGATCGTGGCCGCCTCGGCGAGCATGTCCCACCACAGGCCGCGCGGGGTGTGGGCGATGCCCTGGGGGTCGAACGTCCAGACCCGGCCCACCCGTTCGCGTTCCGCCCGCGTCACGCTGTACACGTCCGCCTTGTTGGACGTCAGCAGCACACTGCCGCGGGCCCGCAGGACGCGCGGGACCGCGATGCCGGTGGACTTGCCCGCGCGGGGCGCCATCAGATCGAGCTCGACGTCCTCGTAGCTGGAGCGCAGCTCCGGTCCGCGGGGTTCGAGGTCGCCGATCAGGTTCCCGGTGTCGTCCGGGGTGACCTTGCCGAGCTTGGCCAGGACCGGCCGCAGCTCGCGGGCCCGCCGGGCGGCGCCCTTGGGCAGGAGGGCGGCCAGCTCCTTGCGGCCCGCGAGACCGGTGGGCGCGGTCAGCCGGCGTCGTACGAGCGCGATCAGGACGGTGATCGCCGCCACGGCCGCGCCGAAGACCGTGGCCATGCCCGCGGCGAGCGCGGTCGGTGAAGCCGTCGGCCACAGGGGGGCGGGGCCCTCCTTCGCCAGGGTCGAGAGGGTGGACAGGGCGAAGGGTGGCGGGTGCCAGCCCGCGCCGCTCACCGCCGCGCCCAGGGTTCCGCCCAGCCATGCGCCGAGGAACAGCGTGCCGATGAGGAACGCGGCCCCCGGCACGATCCAGGGGAGGAGGTCCTCCCCGGCCCCGGGTCCTGTCCTGCGTGTGCTGCTCATCTCTGCTCCCCCCGTTGGATGTTTCTCGCCCCCGCCGCCCCTACCCGTCCCGTCCCGGGGGCGGGGTCCCCGGCCCCCCCCGCCGCGCTCCGCGCGGGTCCTCAAACGCCGGACGGGCTGGAATGCCTCCACGGCCTTCAAGCCCCGGACGGGCTGGAATGCCTCCACAGCCTTCAAGCCCCGGACGGGCTGAAATGTCCCCTCGGCCTTCAAGCCCCGGACGGGCTGAAATGTGTCCCGGACGGGCTGGAGTTCGGGCCGGCAGCCTTCTGCAAGGACGTCTTGCCCGCTTCCGACCAGCGGGTGTTCGTGTTGTGCAGGGCCCGTTCCGTGTCGGTGATGGAGACCTTGATCGGGATGCCGGGACGGCCGCCCACCTTGATCAGGAAGCGTCCGCGTCCGGGCGGCTCCTCGTTGCCGCCGGTGCTCGCCCAGCCGGGCGGGGACGACCAGGAGGACACGAGCTCGATCTCGCGCTCGGACATGCCGACGATCTCGCCCAGCTCCCGCATCTCCGAGCGCGGAAGTCCGGCGCAGACGACCATGCCCGCCCGCTCCACGAATCCTCGTGCCTTCGCACGGTCGGCCTCGCTGCCGAGCGCCTCGGCGTCCTTCAGGGTGTGGGTGATCTTCGCGTCACCGAGGCCGAGCGAACGGTTCAGCCGGGTCAGCGCGTCGATCCGCTCCACGATGCCGGAGGCGGCCCGCAGCGGACGCCACAACTCGTCGAGGACGGTGAAGAACCAGCGCTGCGGGGCGAGTCCGGCGTCCGCGAGGGCGTGCGCGGCGGCCACCGTGCCGAGCCCGTCCGACCAGGCCGCCAGCATCGCCGCGGCCGTGAGCTGGGTGTCCGCCTCGCCGATGCGGGAGATGTCCACGCAGACAGCGGGCGACGCCGGGTTGATCCGGGTGGACGTCTCGTTGGCGAAGGTGTCGCCGAGCGGGCCGTCGAGCACGCCGAGGAGCGAGCGGTGCAGCGGGTCCACGGCCTCCTGGTAGCGGGCCACGTTCCCGCGGTCCAGCGTCACCGCGCGAACCCGGTCGGGACCCTCGTCCAGCACCTTCAGCAGATCCGGCAGGAGCGGCGGCCGCCCCGGCTTCGTACGCTCCGCGAGATGGTGCAGACAGGCGGACAGCACCGACTGCTCGTGGTCGTCCATCGGACGCCCGCGCACGATGGTGATCAGTGCCGCGACCATGTTCAGCACCCGGCCGTGCGCCTCGGCGGCCAGGATCCGGCCGCGCTCGCCGCCGATCCGGGCCGCCGCCTCGCCCATCGCGCCCGGGTCGAGCACGTTGATGCCGCCGACCCCGCGCCCGATGGAGATCACCTGGCCGCCGAGCGCCCGTACGGTGTCGGCGTAGTCGGGCTTCAGGTCGCCGAGGACCAGGGGCGTGATGCCCGTCGCGGACATGCCGATCAGCATGCGGTTGACCAGGGTCGACTTGCCGAGGCCCGGCATGCCCAGCATGAAGAGCGACGGGTTGGAGATGTAACGGGCCCGGGTGAACCAGGAGATGGGGTCGCCGCACACCGTCGCCCCGGTGTGCAGATGCTGCCCGAGCGGGACCCCGGTCATCGGCGCGCCGGAGCCGGCCGCGAACGGCCACAGCCCGCACGCCTGCACGGTGGTCGCGCGCCACAGCGCGGGCGGGTCGACGTGCCCGACCTGGCCGCCCGCCGGGCCGTACCAGCCGCGCGGCGGCGCGGTGACCGGGTTCCCCCGCGTCTGCTGCCTGCTCACAGTGCCTCCCTGATCTGGTACGGAACGAGGGTGTGCTCCCACGGGAGCAGGCCGACCGGCAGCGTGCAGGTGAAGGCCGCGGCCTGCATCCGGTCCGCGGGGCGCATCAGGATGCGGGACGAGGCCTGGAGGTTGCGCACGGTGATGCCCGCGTCCTGCAACCGCTCCTCGTCGTCCACGGTGACCGTCATCATCAGCGAGAACTCCACGAGTCCCGCGCCCGCCGCCTCCTCGGCCGCGGTCTGCTCGGCGGCCTGCATCTCCGAACTGGCCCGCGCCTGGACCAGACCGCGCTTCGAGCCCGCCATGAAGTGCGCGGTGCGCCGGTCGGACTCGACGATGCGGGCCGAGGTCGCCGGGTCGATGGGCCGGTAGATCAGGGAGACCCGCTTGCGCCGGGTGCCCGGAGCCGGTTCGAGGAGCCCGCGCAGCACGCTGGAACGGACCGTGCCGCGCGGCGCGAGCGTCAGCATCCAGGTGCGCGAGACACCCGAGTCGTGCTTGTACGAGGTGACGGTCTCCACGGCCGCGGCCGGACCCGCGTCGCCCCACTCCACCCCCGTCGTGGCGTGCTCGGCGCGGGCGCTGAGCACATCGGGGGCGATGGCGGGGTCGTACGCCACCCGGACGATCTCGGCGAGCCGGTCGGCCGCCAGCGGGTAGGCGCTGCCGCCGCCCGCCGCGACCAGTCCGGACAGCAGTCCGGGCAGCCGCATCGACAGATCGGTGACGATGTCGTCCGTGCCGCGCTTGGGGCCGCCCGTCGGGCCGTAGGTCAGGGCGATGTACGTGTGCATCTCGGAGGACGCCGACGGATAGCGCTCGACGACCTCCTCCATCACGGCGCGCGCGGCGGCCGGCGCGTCCGGGGAGATCCGGGGGAGCACCTCGGCCGCGAGCCGGGTGCCGGTGTCCGGGGCGGTCTCCACGACCACCTGGGCTCCGCGCAGGCCGGGCTCGTGCGAGAGCCGCGCGAGCCAGTCGCCCCAGGAGGCCACCCAGATGTCGACCTGGGAGGGATCGACGAGCGAGCCGCCGTCCGGTTCACAGGCCAGCACCACCGTGTACAGGCCGCGGCCCGGGTGGTGCAGCACGCCGAAGGAGCGGTTGTAGGCGTCGCGGCCCTCGTGCATCCGGGTGCGCGCGAGCAGTCCGGGCGGCTGGTAGCGGCCGCCGGGGCGCTTGGACAGCGGCCCGGAGAGGTAGGTGTGCGAGCCGGCCGACTTGCGCCGCGCCCAGCCGACGCGGATGGCGAGGACCTGGTAGACGTTGCGGCCGTCGACCGTGCGCAGCGCCAGCGGGGCGAGGAAGAGGCTCACCGGTACGAGGACGACGATCGCGGCGGTCAGCGACACCAGCGAAGCCAGCAGCGCCACCAGCAGTCCGCCGAAGGCGACGACGGTGCCGAGCAGGCCCAGCGGACCGAGTCCGGGACGGCGGGGCCTGCGCCAGTTCCCGTACGTGGGACGCGTCATGGCGTCGGTGGACATGGGGTTCCTTCTTCCGGCTCGAAGCGCTGGATATGTGACTGGGGTGGAGTTCCGGGGCGGTGCCCGGCCCGGTGACGGCGGCTCGCGCGCCGCCCCGGAACTCGCTGAGCGCTGTGGCTCCTGTGGCTCCTGTGGCTCCTATGGCTCCTCGGCCTCGTGGCCGCTACTGGTTGTGGCCCTTCATCCCGTCGTTGTCGTTCAGGGAGTTGGCCACCTCACTGGCCGCCGCGACACCGGTCTGCACGGCGACCGCCGCGGCCTGTACGGCGAGGGTCGCGCCGCCCGTGGCCGCGCCCGCGGCGGCCGCGCCGCCCGCCGCCGCAGCGCCACCCGCGCCTCCGGCCGCACCCGCGCCACCGCTCGCCGGAGCTCCGGCGCCCGCGGACGGCGAGCCCTGCGGACCGGCGGCGCCCCCGCCACCGCCGCCGGCACCGCCCGCGGCGATGCTGACGGCTCCGGTCGCGACGTTGTTGACCGCGTTCAGCGTGACCGTGCCGCCCGAGGCGCCGCCCAGGGCCGCGGTCGCCGGGACGATCAGCTTGAGCAGGGCCGGCAGGGCGAACACCGCCATGATCAGCATCCCCAGACCGGCGATGGTCTGGTCGAGGTTCTTGGTGTCCTTGGTCATCGACGTGGCCGAGTAGATGATGAGCGCGGCCGCCGGTTTGTACAGCAGCCAGGCCGCGAGCCAGCCGACGTGCTTCTTCCACCAGCCCTCGCCCCACCCGGTCATCGAGGAGACGGCGGCCAGCGGCAGTGTGCCGACCAGCATGATCATGACGCCGATGCGGATGTACATCAGACAGATCTGCACGAAGCTCGACAGCATCACCAGCAGGCCGAAGATGAGGATGAGGCCCGGCTGGTCGAGGGTCAGCACTCCGAGCATCGTCGACGCCTGGTCGCCGAGGTCGGACTTCGCGTACACGTCCTGTGCGTACAGGTCGGAGGCCCTGGTGAGCGCCTGGACCACCGGGACGGCGACCGCGCCGACGAGGATGACCTTCCACATCCCCATGAACGCCTGCTTCATGGGCTGGCCCTTGCGCTCCAGTGCCATGTGGATCGCCGCGATCAGCAGCGAGGCCACCGCCACATAGCCGACGAGCCAGTCGACCTCCGCGTCGATCTTGGCGATGGGCCCGGAGGCGTCTCCCACGTCTACGTGCATCCACACGCCGTTGAGCGCCTTGAGCACGGCCGCGGTCGCGTCGCCGATCGCCTTGGCGAAGGCCACCACGGCACTGTCGGTGAGCTGCGTGCCGACCTCGTCGATCACACAGTCGTACACCCGCCAGGAACAAGACATCTCACACCTCCCAGGTGACGAAGCCCTTGGTGCCGCTGATCTGCGACATGCCCGAATAGACGGTCCCGTCGGCGTCGGGCGCGAGTTTCCAGTCGCCGTCCAGCCAGCGCAGCGTCACCGACGCGGTGCCGTAGGCGTTCTTGCCGGGGACCCGCACGACGAACATCACGGTCGACTTCTCCTTGTCGTACGACAGGACGGTGAAGCCGGCGTAGCCGCCCCCGTCGGGCGCTCCCGAGGTCGGCTTGTCACCCGCGGCGGCACGGCTCGCGACGAGCGCGTCGCGGCCCGCGCCGGGGACGACCTGCCGGCCGACGACCTGCCGCCAGCCCGGGTAGCTCAGGTGGTCGGTGATGGCGTGGGCGGCCATGACGGAGCCCATCGGCGTGCGGGCGAAGCAGGACCAGACCGGTCCGTCGAACGTGAGCGGGCCCGCGGTCTTCGAGACCGGCACCAGGCCGGTCCCGTCGGCCTTCCACGTGAAGTCCTTCGGGGCCCGGGCGGGCTTGGCCTGGTCGCCGTCGTCGGTGCGGCAGCCGGCGGGGCGGGTGTCCGGCCGGCCGCCGCGGTCCCGGTCGGGGCCGGCGGACGGGGTGGGCTTGTCGCCGCCCGAGGCGTTCGCCGGCGTCCCGTCGCCTCCGCCGAGCATCGTGAAGACGGCGAGCATGAGCAGCACCAGCAGGAAGCCGGCCGACAGGACCCAGCTTCGCTGCTGCCAGAACGGCTGTTCCCACTCTCCGCTGCCCCCTTGGGGCCGACCGGAGTTCAGCATGGTTGCGCTCCCTTCGCTCAGGCTCTGACGGAGCGTCGGTCAGGCGAAGACGAACGTGACGACGGGGCCGGCGGTGGCCACCAGGACACAGCCGCCGAGCACCATGCCGAGGCGGCCCATGTGCTCCGAGCCCTCGCCCCGGCGCATCGAGATCGCCATCATGGCGCCGGTGATGAGCACACCCGCGACGCCTGCCGCGGTGCCGGCCCAGGCGAGGATGCCGAGGACGGTGTCGACCTTGCCGGTCAGCGCGCCCGGCGCGTCACGGTTGGGGTCGGGGATCTTGCCGTCCGCCAGGTAGACGTACTGGTGGGCCTGGGCTGCTATCGCCTTGAACATGGTTTCTCCCCGATATGGCCGGCTGCTCGCGCCCCTGTCCGGGACGGGGGCGGAACTCGCCGGGTCTGAGCGGCACTTGCCCGGTACGAGCGGTACGTGCTTGCCGAGAGCGGTACTTGGGAGCGATGAAGATCCGTGGGACGCCCCGTGTTTCCCGGTACACAGTGAGCTTGGCGACTCCTGTGGGCCGGGGCCAAGCGATGTGGGAGACCAGCACCTGTCGGTGACGTGTCCGTGACAGACGGGAAGAGACCGTCACGAAAGACGAGGTGGGAGGCGCGGAATCGAGCTGAGGCGCCATCAGGTGTGATGGCGCCTCGGGGGATTGCCGCAACGCGCGGGTGGTGGATGACGTCCGACGGACGACGGCTGGCGTGCGGCGGACGACGGACCACCGACCACCGACCCCGGTCGACGGACCCCCGACCCCCGCCCCCGGGAGCCCGCCCCCCGACGACGGACCACCGTCGACG
>NZ_JBHYXD010000154.1:0-9081 GCF_042751995.1 Streptomyces sp. NPDC059371
GGCGACCACCGAGGCGAGCACCCGGCCCTGGTCGGAGAGGAGCAGCCGCCCCGCGCCCAGGTAGGCGTTCCACTGGACCTTGACGGTGTCGGCGACGTTCAGGCGTTCCCAGGGCCGGTCGGCGACGTACAGCAGGAGGTGGGCGCAGGCGTCGCCGGCGAGGTCGGTCAGGCGCAGTTCGGTGCCCCGGGCCAGCACCTTGTGCGTGTAGTTGCCGCCCGCCACGGTCTCGGCCCAGACGAGGGGGCCCGCCTCGGGCGGCGGGTCCTGCCAGTAGTCCGCGGGGACCACGGGCATCGTCTCGGCGCGGGTTCCCTGCTGGGCGCGGGCGTGATCGCGTGCTCCGTGCGTGGTCGCTGTCGCCATCGCGGGTCCTCCGGCTCCTCGGTCATTTCTGTCGCGCGACAGAAATTAGGGGCGGGGTGGGTCGCGGCCGTGTCCCGTGTGTTGCCGGGCGGTTACCTGTCCCTCACGCGGGGTGCGCCGCAGGTGAGGGGTCGTGCGCGGCGCGGCCCGGTGTCCGCCGTGCGCGTCCCGGCACCCCGCCGGGGGCGCGTCGGGTGTGCGAGGATCGAACGCATGGGAACGGGTGGCGGACGCCGGGTCGGCAGGCCCCGGGCCGCGCAGCGGCCGGACAGCGGGTTGTCGCCGCGTGCCGAACTGCTGGACGCGGCCGCCGAGTTGTTCACGACGCGGGGATACGCGGCCACCACCACCCGGGCCGTCGCCGAGCGGGCGGGCATGCGCCAGGCGTCCATGTACCACTACGTCACCGGCAAGGAGGAGCTGCTCGCCGAGCTCCTGGAGTCCACGGTCACCCCCTCCCTGGCGTACGCCCGTGAGCTCCTGGCCGACGACACGGCGTCCGCGGAGGGCCGGCTGTGGGAGCTGTGCCGCACCGACGTGGAGGTGCTGTGCGGGGGTCCGCACAATCTCGGCGGTCTCTATCTGCTGCCCGAGGTGCGCACCGAACGCTTCGCCGGCTTCCATGCGGTGCGGGCCGAACTCAAGGACACCTACCGCCAGTTGCTCGCCGCCACGACGGCCGGCGGCGCGCTCGCCAAGAGTGAGCTCGATCTGCGGACGGATCTGCTGTTCGGGCTGATCGAGGGCGTCATCCTCGTGCACCGCTCCGATCCGCAGCGTCCGGTGTCCGCCTTCGCCGAGGCCACGGCTGACGCGGCGCTGCGCATCGCCGGGATCTGATCCCTCACCGCCACGCCGTTCGTACACCCTTACGCCATCACGCAGCGTGTGCGAATGGGGGCGCTGCGTGTAAATGAGGCTGAGGGTACTCCAGTCTTATGGGCGGTTTCAGGTGCTCGCCGAATATGACACAGCGTTGATCCGGTCGGACTAAGCTCGCCCGCGGCGCACCGAGTTGAGGTGTATTCGTGCGCTTGTTCCCAAAAGTTCCGAAGATCTGGTTTGACCCATGCCGATCCGTGCTGATTCCCCCACAAACCTCCCCCACCCCCAGCCGACTTGTCTCAGAGGGCATACATGGTGAGTGTTCAATCGCCTCCCGGTGACAGTGAACTTCCCTACGCGCGCGTGCTGTTGCTGCCGGCCGTACTGATGGCGGTGGTGACCGGCGCCGCCGTCGCCGTCGTGACCGAGCCGGCCCGGGGCGCGGTGGCCCTGTGCGGCGGCTTCGCCACGCTGCTGGTCATCGCGATCGGCGGCGAAGCCGTCCGCCGCGGCCGTGTCACCCGTGAACTGCGGGCCGACTTCGCGCGCCGCACCGCCTCGCTGGAACAGCGCGTCGTCGCGCACGATCAGGAGATCGTGCGCTTCACCCGGGACGTCCTGCCGTACGCGATCGACCGGCTGCACGAGGGGAACTCCTCGTCGGAGGTCATGCGCACCCTGGGCCGCGACAACCCGGACCTCCGCGAGATCCCCGCGTCCCAGAAGGAACTGCTGAAGAAGCTGCTCAAGACCATCGACGCCGAGGAGTCGATGCGGGACGCGGCCCAGCGCTCCTTCGTCAACATCGCCCGGCGCGTCCAGGCCATCGTCCACCAGCAGAACAACGAACTCCGCGAGATGGAGGAGGACCACGGGCGCAACCCCGAGGTCTTCGACGACCTGCTGCGCATCGACCACGGCACCGCGCTGATCGGCCGGCTCGCCGACTCCATCGCCGTGCTCGGCGGCGGCCGTCCCGGACGCCAGTGGCCCGAACCCGTACCGCTGTTCAGCGTCCTGCGCGGCGCGATGTCACGCATCCTGGAATACCGGCGCATCGAGCTCCACAACATCGTCGACATCGCCGTCAACGGTGTCTCCGTCGAACCGCTCATCCATGCCCTGGCCGAGCTCCTGGACAACGCCACCCGGTACTCACCGCCCCACACCAAGGTGCACGTCACCGCGATCGAGGTGCAGACCGGCATCGCCATCGAGATCGAGGACGGCGGCGTCAGCCTCAGCGACGAGGCCCGCGGCAAGATCGAGGAGCTGCTCCGGCTGGCCGCGGCGGGCGTCGACCCGAACACCATGGGCCAGGCACCCCGGCTCGGGATGGCCGTCGTCGGACGACTCGCGCAGATGTACAACATGCAGATCTCACTGCGGCAGTCCGCGTACGGCGGTGTCCGCGCCGTCCTCGTCGCACCGCGGGCCATGCTCACCACCGACTTCGCCCCCGGTCTCGCGCACGGCATCGGGGCCAGCTCCGTGGCCGGCATCGACAACGGCGGCATCGAGGGCCCCGCGCGCAAGCCCAAGAAGCGCAAGCCGACCACCGGCCCTCGCATCCCCTCGTCGAGCGGCGACCCCCTCGAGGACGACGTCCCGGTCGTCACGGAATGGACGCCGAACGGTCTGCCGCAGCGCCGCAGCCGCATGAAGGTCCCGCTCAGCCGGCGGTACGCCGAGGCCCGCGCCGAGCAGGAGGCCGCCGAGGCCGCCGCCTCCTGGGAACCCGAGCCCGCGCCGGGGGAGAAGGAGCCCGAACCCGGGCTGTGGGTCGAGGCGTTCATGAACGGGCTCAAGGGCGACCCGGACCCGACCGCACTCAGCACGGACAGCCGGCCGGGCCCGGCCGAGGCCGACGACGAGAGGGACCTCAAGTGATCCAGCAGCGAGCCAACTTCGACTGGATGCTCAAGGAACTCGCCGACGGAGTGCCCGGCATCCAGCAGATCGTGGTGCTCTCCGCCGACGGGCTGCGCATCGCCCGCTACGGTGGCGACCCGGACGCGGCCGACCGCGTCGCCGCGGCCTGCGCGGGCCTGCAGAGCCTCGCGGGAGCCGTCGCGGGCGAGATCCCCAAGAGCGACGGCCGGATGCGGATGGTCATCATCGAGATCAACGGCGGCTACTTCTACCTGATGTCGGCGGGACCCAACGCCTACCTCGCCGTCCTCGCCAACCAGACCGCGGAACCCGGGCTGATGAGCAACCGCATGCGCGACCTCGTCGTACGCATCGGCGCCCATCTCACCAGTCCGCCGCGCCGCAACGGGCAGACCGTATGAGCCCTCCTCAACGCCGACGGCGCCAGCCGAGGGAGCGGCCCCCGGAACCCCCCGCGCCGCCCACCCCCCTCGCGGGCCCGGAAGGTTCCGCGGGGGAGGGGCAGGAGGGGGAGGGCAAACCGAAGAACCCGGAGCGGCTGTACGTCCTCACCGGCGGCGGTGAGGGCGGCGACCGGGCCGAGGTCGACTTGGTCACGCTGGTCGTCGCCCGTGCCGTCACACCGCCGCCCGCCACCCAGCCGGAGCAGTCGGCACTGCTGCGGCTGTGCAGAACCCCCCTGTCCGTGGCCGAGATCTCGGCCTATCTCAATCTGCCGTTCAGCGTGGTGACCGTCCTGCTCACCGAGCTGCTGGCGGCCGAACTGGTACGGGCGCGCGCCCCCATCGTCCGTCAGGCGCTCCCCGACCGTTCCCTCCTCGAAGCGGTGATGCATGGACTTCAAAAGCTCTGACACCGTCACGGGCCCTCGCGCCGAGGACCACCTCCCGCACACCGCGCAGGCGGCGGTGAAGATCGTGATCGTGGGCGGCTTCGGAGTCGGCAAGACGACCATGGTGGGCTCCGTCAGCGAGATCAAGCCGCTGACGACCGAGGAGACCATGACGCAGGCCGGTATAGGCGTCGACGACAACTACGGGTCCGAGACCAAGACCGCCACCACCGTGGCCATGGACTTCGGCCGGATCTCGATCACGGACCAGCTCGTGCTCTACCTGTTCGGCACGCCGGGCCAGGAGCGTTTCTGGTTCCTGTGGAACGGCCTGTTCGAGGGTGCGCTCGGCGCGGTCGTCCTGATCGACACCCGCCGCCTGGAGGTCAGCTTCGACGTGATCGGACGCCTGGAGGAGCGCGGTGTCCCGTTCGTCGTCGCGGTCAACGACTTCCCCGACGCGCCCCGGTACCCGGTCGAGGACCTGCGGGCCGCGCTCGACCTCGCCGAGGAGATCCCGATCGTGCGGTGCGACGCCCGCCGCAGGGCGTCCAGCCGGGACACCCTCATGACCCTGATGCGGTTCCTGCATTCCCTCGCGATGACGTCGGCGCACCGCTGAAAGCCGTACGGTGAAAGCAGCATCCGTACGCCAACTACCAATCCACAGAACGTACTTGAGCTTCGGAGCGATCATTGTGACGACCGAATCCCATTCCCCGGCCGGTACGGAAGAACCCGCGTTCGGCCCCCCGCCCGGCTGCCCCGCCCACACCATGGGCCCCGGCGTCGGACCGGGCGGACTGCGCCGCCTGTACGGGCCCGAGGCGGAGGACCTGGGCGCCCTGTACGAGAAGCTGCGGGCCGAACACGGCGCCGTCGCACCCGTGTTGCTGCACAACGACGTACCCGTCTGGGTGGTCCTCGGCCATGCCGAGAACCTGCACATGGTCAGCACCCCCGCGCACTACGCCCGCGACAGCCGGCTGTGGACCGCCGTGCAGGACGGCACGGCGGGAGCCGACCATCCGCTCGCCCCCCACATCGCCTGGCAGCCCATCTGCTCCCACGCCGAGGGCGACGAGCACCTCAGACTGCGCGGCGCCGTCACCGGCGCCATGTCCACCATCGACTTCCGCAGCCTGCGCCGCTACATCAACCGCGCGACCCAGCGCCTCGTCAACGCGTTCTGCCCGCTCGGCAAGGCCGACCTGGTCGGACAGTTCGCCGAGCATCTGCCGATGTCCGTGCTCTGCGAGATCATCGGCACGCCCGAGGACTACAACGACCGCATGGTGCACGCCACCCGTGACCTGCTCAAGGGCACCGACACCGCCATCGCCAGCAACGAGTACGTCATGAGCGTGCTGACCCAGCACACCCTGCGGCGCCGCGCCGAGCCCGAGGACGACTTCACCAGCCACCTCATCAACCACCCGGCCCGGCTCACCGACGACGAGGTGGCCCAGCACCTGCGGCTCGTCCTCCTCGCCGCCTACGAAGCCACCGCCAACCTCATCGCCAACGTGCTGCGCATGCTGCTCACCGACCCGCGCTTCCGCGCCCAGCTCAACGGCGGGCAGATGACCGTGCCCGAGGCGGTCGAGCAGTCCCTGTGGAACGAACCGCCGTTCAGTGCCGTCCTCGGCTACTTCGCCAAGCAGGAGACCGAGCTGGGCGGCCAGCGCATCCGCAAGGGCGACGGACTGCTGTTCGGGATCGCGCCCGGCAACGTCGACCCCCGCATCCGTCCCGACCTGGCCGCGAGCATGCAGGGCAACCGCTCCCACCTCGCCTTCGGCGGCGGCCCCCACGAGTGCCCGGGACAGGACATCGGCCGCGCCATCGCCGATGTCGGCGTCGACGCCCTGCTGTTGCGCCTGCCCGACGTCGAACTCGACTGCGACGAGGGCGACCTGCGCTGGCGCAGCACCATGTCCTCGCGCCACCTCGTCGATCTGCCCGTGCGCTTCGAGCCCAAGCCCACACAGGAGGTCACCCAGCGGCCGTCCGTGCGCGCCCTGCCCGCCCAGCGAACCCCCTGGCAGGTGACCACGGAAGAAACCGTCGCACCGGCCACGCCCGCACCGCAGCCCAAGGACCCCGAGCCCGCCCCGGCCGCTCCCGGGCCCGCCGCCCGGCCCGGCGCCTGGCAGCGCCTCCTGCGCTGGTGGCGCGGCTACTGATCCCCGGCGCCCCGGCCCGACCAGGTGTCGTACGCGGTCCACGCCTCCAGCGCCCGCCCGCTGACGAACCGATGGGCCCGGCCGGTGACCGGATCGGTGAACTCCAGCGTCCGCGCCAGCAGTTGCAGCGGACGCCGGAAGTCACCGGCCGGCACCGGCCCGGTCACCACCGGGTACAGCGGGTCGCCGAGGATCGGCACGCCCAACGCGCTCATGTGCACCCGGAGTTGATGGGTCTGTCCGGTCCGCGGAGTCAGCCGGTAACGCCCGAGACCGTCCCGGTGCTCGACGAGGTCGACCCCGCTGACCGCGTTCGGCTCGCCCGCCACCTCCCGGGCGGCCATCACCCCGCGCTCCTTGAGGATGCGGCTGCTGACCGTACGCGGCAGACCCAGACCGGAGTCGTACGGCGCCACGGCCTCGTACTCCTTGCCGATCAGCCGGTCGCGGAACAGCGACTGGTACGCGCCGCGCTCCCCGGGCCGCACGGTGAACAGCACGAGCCCCGCGGTCAGCCGGTCGAGACGGTGCGCCGCGCCCAGCTCCGGCAGCTCCAGCTCCCGGCGCAGCCGCGCGAGGGCCGTCTCGGCGACATGGCTGCCGCGCGGTGTGGTGGCCAGGAAGTGCGGCTTGTCGGCGACCACGATGTGCTCGTCGCGGTACACCACGTCGAGCGGGAACGGCACCCGCTCCTCGTGCGGCAGCTCCCGGTGGAACCACAGGAACAACCCCGGCGCGTAAGGTTCTTCGGCGGTCAGCGGCCGTCCGTCCTCCAGGACGATCAGCCCCTCGCCGATCATCGTGTCGATGACTCCGTCGCCCGCCGCGAGCCGTTCCACCAGGTACGCCCGCGCCGTGGCCCAGCTCCCCTCACGCGGCAGTCTGATCCGCACGGGGTCGACCCCGTGGCGCTGCGGGAGGGGAGCTGGCGGGATCCGGGGCTTACGTCTCACCTGGTCAAGCGTACGAGGCCTCGGCGGCCTCGGACGCCCCTTCCTTCGCCGACCGTGCCTCGAACGCCCGGTAGGCGGCGCCCGCCACCAGCGTCACGGCGAGGAACAGCAGGGTGAACCAGCGGAAGTACCAGTGCCCGCCCGCCGGGTCGTACACCGCGGCACGCGGCCACGCCAGGTTGACCGTCATGAAGAGGCCGTAGACGAGGGCGAGCACGTTGACGGGGACGCCCCAGCGGCCCAGCGAGAAGAGCGGGGCGCCCGTCTCGTCGGTGCCCTCCACCGCGAAGCGCCCGCGCAGCCGGCGTACCAGCAGGGGTCCGGTGACCATCGCGTAGGCGAGGTACAGCATCACGATGCACGTGGTCCCGATCGCCAGGAACGCGTCCGGCGAGGCGAAGTTCAGGAGCAGCAGGGCCGTCGCGAGGACGCCGACGACCAGGGCGGGTGCGGCCGGCATGCCGGTGCGCGCGTCGACCTTCGCGAGCCGGCCGGAGAAGGGGAGCCGGCCGTCGCGGGCCATCGAGAAGAGCATGCGGCCGGCGGCGGTCTGGATCGCCAGGGTCGCCACCGCGATCGCCACCACGACATCGGCGAGGAGCGCCCGGCCGACCCCGTCGCCGAGGCTGCTGGTCAGGACGTAGCTCAGTCCGTCGACGCCGAGCCGGCCGTCGGTCAGGCTCGGGGCGGCGAGCAGTCCGCCGAGCACGATCAGCCCGCCGAGCAGACCGGCCGCGCCGAGCGCGGTGAGGATCGTCCGGGGCGCGGTGCGCCTCGGGTGGTGGGTCTCCTCGCTCATCTCTCCGG
Source organism: Streptomyces sp. NPDC059371 (assembly GCF_042751995.1). Lineage (NCBI taxonomy): Bacteria > Bacillati > Actinomycetota > Actinomycetes > Kitasatosporales > Streptomycetaceae > Streptomyces > Streptomyces sp. NPDC059371. Next base: position 7,863 of record NZ_JBHYXD010000154.1, read on the forward strand.
CACTGTCGAAGCCGATCATGACGTACGCGGCCATGAACGAGCCCACCATCAGCGCCCCGAACAGGCCGGTGCCGCCTCCGCCGGTGTGGAAGGTGATGCCGGGGGAGCGCTCGGAGTGGGTGAACAGCAGCACGATGATCAGGACGGCGCCGATGATCTCGGCGGTGACGCCGATCCGGTTGACCGCGGACATCACACGGTTGTCGAGGACGTTCACCAGCGTGGTCAGGACGAGCAGGACGGCACCCAGGACGGCCGCGTTGGCGGCGCCGTCGGGGCTGGTCGGAGCCGGATCGTCGCCGATGAGCTGGAATCCCGCCCAGATCGCGGGCAGGACCATCTGCAGGGCGAGTGCCGCCGCCGCGACCACGACGATCTGTCCGATCACCATGATCCAGCCGGCGAACCAGCCGAAGGCGGGGTTCGACAGGCGCGAGGACCACTGGTAGATCGCGCCGGAGATCGGATAGCGGGCGGCGAGTTCCGCGAAGCAGGCGGCGACCGCGAGTTGTCCGGCGAACACGGCCGGCCAGGTCCAGAAGAAGACCGGGCCGCCGAAGGAGTACCCGAAGGCGAAGAACTGGAAGACGGTGGTGAGGACGGAGATGAAGGAGAACCCGGCGGCGAACGAGGCGTACCGGCCGAGGCTGCGGTGCAGTTCCTGGCGGTAGCCGAACTCGGTCAGGGAGCGGTCGTCCGGTGAAGCGGGCGGATCGGGCCGTACGTCGGAGGGGGCGGTGGTGGTCACGGCGGCACCTGCCTTCGGCGCGAAGGGTGAAGGGTGAGCGGGAGGGCGAGCAGGATTCCTGTCGGGTGACAGAAATTAGAGAGCCCCTGTTTCCCCCGCGTGACGCGCCCGTATCACCGACGGACCCAATTCCTCACGCCCCCGCCGCCCACGCTCAACGCCCCCGCCGCCCGCCCTTCACGGGCCTGCTTTCCACTCATCGCCCCTCGCCTCCGGCTCTCCGCGGGCCCGCCGTCCGCTGCTCGCGGCCCGGCGGCCCGGCGGCCCGGCGTCCCGCCCTTCGCGGCCTCGCCGTCCGGTTGTCGCAGGCCGGGCCGCGGACCCTTCACGGGCTCGCCGCCCGTTCTCCGGGGTACCCGTGCATACGTCAGGAGGCGGGCCCGCCGCATACGGGTGCGCCGCCAGGGGGGGTCGGGGGGGTGGGGGGGGGCGGGTGAGGGGCTAAAAATCATCGACGCCGCCACCAGGGGC
>NZ_JBHYXD010000154.1:9091-13309 GCF_042751995.1 Streptomyces sp. NPDC059371
GCGCGGCCGCGCGGCGCCGGGGCGGGCGGGGGCGCCCGCCCGGGGGGCGGGCGCCCCCCCGCCCGCGCGCCCCCCCCCCCTCCTGGGGCGTACGGGGATGGGGGAGGGCCGGTGTCAGGCCGATACCTCCTGCTCCGCCTCCACCTGGGCGTTCCAATCACGCTTCGCTGCCTGCCAGCCGTCCTCGTTGTGGCCGAGGCGCCAGTAGCCGGAGATGGACAGGTCCTCGCGCGGAATCTCGCGCTCGACCCGCAGCAGACCCCGCAGTTCCTTCACGAAGGCGGCCTCGCCGTGCACGAACGCGTGCACCCGCCCCTCGGGGAACTCCAGGGCCCGTACGGCCTCCACCAGGGCCGCGCCGACGGGCCGGTCGCCGCGGTGCAGCCAGACGATCTCCGCGTCGGAGTCGATCTTCTGCTCCTCCTCGGGCCCGGAGACCTCGACGAACGCACGGACCGTGGCGGCGTCCGGCAGTGACTCCAGCGCGGCGGCGATCGCGGGCAGCGCGCTCTCGTCACCGGCGAGCAGATGCCAGTCGGCGGTGGTGTCGGGCGCGTAGGCGCCACCGGGGCCCATGAAGCGGACGAGGTCGCCCGGCTGTGCCCGAAGGGCCCACGGCCCCGCGAGTCCCTCGTCCCCGTGCACCACGAAGTCCAGGGTCAGCTCACGCACCTCGGGGTCCCAGGCGCGCACGGTGTACGTCCGCGTCACCGGCCACTGCTCGCGCGGGAACTCCTCGCGGACGCGGTCCATGTCGAAGGGCTCGGGGTAGGTGACACCCGCGGGGCCGAAGAGCAGCTTCACGTAGTGGTCGGTTCTGCCGCCCGTGGCGAAGTCCGTCAGAGTGTCGCCGCCCAGGACCACCCGTTGCATGTGGGGCGTCAGCCGCTCGGTCCGCAGGACCTTCGCGGAGTGGGGCTTCCGGGGCTTGCGTTCCGGGCGCTCTGCCATGACTGCCTCCTGCTCAAATGGTTAGGCTTACCTAAGTTAGCATTCCTTTCTCGGTGACACCTATGCACGAAGAGGTATCCGTCGGGTCAAAAGTGTTCGGCTAAGCCTGCAGCGTCACGAGCAGGCGGTGCAGTGAGCCACCCAGTCCCCAGCGCGCCGCCAGTTCCTCCAGTGCGGCGGGATCGCGCGGCGCGTGCGGCAGCGCCGTGTCCACCCCGGGAAGCGGCACGTCCCCGGCCACCTTGACGACCGTCGGCGCCACGGCGATGTACGGCCGCGACTCGTCGAGCCGCTTGCGCTGCGACGGCGTCAGCTTCGCCCCCGGGTCGTCGACCGCGGCCATGATGCCGGCCAGGTCGCCGAACTCGGCGAGCAGCTTGGCGGCCGTCTTCTCCCCGATGCCGGGCACTCCGGGCAGCCCGTCGCTCGGGTCGCCGCGCAGCAGCGCCAGATCCGCGTACCCCGGACCGTCGACGCCGTACTTCTCACGCAGCCACGCCTCGTCGGTGAGCTGGAGCATGCCGACACCCTTGAGGGGATACAGCACGCGCACCCCCCGCGCGTCGTCGACGAGCTGATAGAGGTCGCGGTCGCCGGTGACGATGTCGACCGGTCCGGTGGCACGGCCGGTGAACGTGCCGATCACGTCGTCCGCCTCGTACCCCGCGACGCCCACGCGCGCGATGCCCAGCGCGTCCAGGACCTCCTCGATGACGGGCACCTGCGGGGAGAGCGTGTCCGGCACCTCCTCCTCGTCCGGGCCGGTCTCCGTCTCCACCGCGACCCGGTGCGCCTTGTACGACGGGATCAGGTCGACCCGCCACTGCGGACGCCAGTCCGCGTCCATGCAGGCCACCAGATCGTCCGGACGGTGGTCCTTGACCAGGCGGTCGATGAACTCCAGCAGTCCGCGCACCGCGTTCACCGGTGTGCCGTCCGGGGCCTTCACGGATTCCGGGACGCCGAAATAGGCGCGGAAGTACAGCGAGGCGGTGTCGAGGAGCATCAGTCGTCGCGTCTGCAGAGTCACGTTCCGCATCATGCCGTACGCCACTGACAGTGACCTGAACCACTCCCGTGTTTGCTCCGTGTAAGCGGGGGCAGGCGCCGCCTCTGAAGAACGCGGTTGTGAATTCAACCGTCATCGGCAGCCGGGAACACGCGGGTCGTCCTTCCGTGTGTGCGCCCCTGCCCCGACGAGAGGCACCTGTGTCATCCAGGCTTGAGGCCGACCATCTCTACAAGGTGTTCGGAAGACGACCGGAAGCGGCGGTGGAACGGCTCCGCCAGGGGGCCGACCGTGAGGAACTGCGCGCCGACGGCACCACCGCCGCCGTGATCGACGCCTCCTTCACCGTGGAACCGGGCCAGATCTTCGTCGTCATGGGCCTGTCCGGATCCGGCAAGTCCACGCTGCTGCGCATGCTCAACGGACTGCTGGAGCCCACCGCGGGACACGTGCGCTTCGACGGCCAGGACCTCACCGGGCTCAGCGCGCGCGAGCTGCGCGAGGTCCGCTCCCGGAAGATCAGCATGGTCTTCCAGCACTTCGCGCTGTTCCCGCACCGCAGCGTGCTGGAGAACGCCGGCTACGGCCTGGAGGTCCAGGGAGTACCGGCCGCCGAACGCCGTGAACGGGCGGCCGTGGCCCTGGAACTGGCCGGACTCGCCGGCTGGGAGAAGTCCTGGCCCGACGAACTCTCCGGCGGGATGCAGCAGCGCGTGGGTCTCGCCCGCGCGCTCGCCACCGACGCCGATCTGCTGCTCATGGACGAGTCGTTCAGCGCGCTCGACCCGCTGATCCGCCGCGACATGCAGGACCAGCTCCTCGAACTCCAGAAGAAGCTCAAGAAGACCATCGTCTTCATCACGCACGACCTCAACGAGGCGATGCGCCTCGGCGACCGCATCGCCGTCATGCGCGACGGCCGCATCGTCCAGGACGGCACCGCCGAGGACATCCTCGTCCGGCCCGCCGACGACTACGTCGCCTCCTTCACCCAGGACGTCGACCGCTCGCGTGTACTGACCGCGGGCGCCGTGATGGACACGGACCTGCGCGGCGACGAGGCCGACTGCGCCTGCGAGACCGCCACGCCCGACACCCCGTTCGTGGACCTCTGCGCGATGAGCGCCCGCCTCCCGCACCCGGTCGCCGTCGTCGACAAGAAGCACGCCCTCGTCGGCGTCGTCCCGCGGCAGCGGCTCCTCGGCTTCCTCGGCGACGAGCAGGGCGGCCCCCGGGCCTGTCCCGGCGGACAGGACAGCGGACAGGACAAGGGGGTGAAGGCCCATGCCTAGGATCCCCTTCGGCGACTGGGTCAACGACGCGGTCGACTGGCTGCTGAACCACATGGCGTGGCTCTTCGACTTCCTCAAGACCGTCTTCACGGGCACCTACGACGGCATCGACGCCGTCCTCCAGGCCCCCCAGCCGCTGCTCCTCGCCGGCATCTTCGCCGTCATCGCCTTCTGGCTGCGCGGCACTTCGGCCGGTCTGCTCACCTTTGCCGGATTCGCCTTCATCGACTCCCTCGAACTGTGGGAGGACGCGATGGTGACCCTGTCCCTGGTCCTCGTCGCGACCCTCATCGCGCTCGTGGTGTCGGTGCCCGTGGGCATCTGGGCGGCCCGGTCCGACCGGGTCAGCGCCGTCGTCCGGCCGGTCCTCGACTTCATGCAGACGCTGCCCGCGATGATCTATCTCATCCCGGCGATCCTGTTCTTCGGAACCGGCGCCTCCGCCGGCATCGTCGCCACCCTGATCTTCGCGCTGGCCCCCGGTGTCCGCATGACCGAACTGGGCATCCGTCAGGTCGACAAGGAACTGGTCGAGGCCGCCGACGCGTTCGGCACCACCCCGCGCGCCACCCTGCTGCGCATCCAGCTTCCGCTCGCCCTGCCCACTGTCATGGCGGGCGTCAACCAGGTCATCATGCTGGGCCTGTCCATGGCCGCCATCGCCGGCATGGTCGGCACCGGCGGCCTCGGCGGCGACGTCAACGAGGCCATCGGCCAGTTGAACGTCGGCCTCGGCTCCGAGGCGGGCGTCGCGATCGTCATCCTCGCGATCTACCTCGACCGTATGACCGGCGCGCTCGGCACCCAGGTCTCCCCGCTCGGCCGGGGGGGGGGGGCCCCCGCTGGAGCGGGGGGGCGCGGCCGGGGGGGGGGGGGGGGGGGCCCCCCCCCCCCCCCCCCCCCCCCCCCCCCACCCCCCCCCCCCCCCCCCCCCCCCCCCCCCCCCCCCCCCCCCCCCCCCCCCCC
>NZ_JBHYXD010000155.1:0-13021 GCF_042751995.1 Streptomyces sp. NPDC059371
CCGCGCGCGCGGGCCGCTCCCGCTGGTGGGGGGGGGGGGGGGGGGGGGGGTGGAGGGGCGCCCGGCCGGCGGGGGGCGGCCGCCGGGCGCCGCGCCGCCGGCCCCCCCCGGGGCTGTGGGGTCCGTGCCGCCCCGCGTACCCCACCGGGGTGCGGCCGGATCATCCGCGTACCCCACCGGGGTAGCGGCCGCTCCTCTTCGCGCCGCCCGGGCGCATCCGGATCCGAATGCTGGAATGCTGGGGTCTGTCGTACGAGTGGGCACGAACCCGGTGGAGCCGGGGGCGGCCGGGGGCGGGCTCTGGGGGGCCGAGTAATCGTGGAGGACAGGGTGCGGGTCGTCATCGCCGAGGATTCAGTGCTGCTCAGGGAGGGCCTGACCCGGTTGCTGACCGACCGGGGGCATGATGTCGTGGCAGGGGTCGGGGACGGCGAAGCGCTGATCAAGACCATCACCGAGTTCGCGGCGCAGGACGCGCTGCCGGACGTGGTCGTCGCGGACGTACGGATGCCGCCGACGCACACCGACGAAGGTGTGCGGGCGGCCGTGCAACTGCGCAAGGCACATCCGGGACTCGGTGTGCTCGTGCTGTCGCAGTACGTGGAGGAGCGGTACGCCACCGAACTGCTGGCCGGTTCGAGCCGTGGCGTCGGCTACCTGCTCAAGGACCGGGTCGCCGAGGTGCGCGAGTTCGTGGACGCGGTGGTGCGGGTGGCCCAGGGAGGTACCGCGCTCGACCCGGAGGTCGTGGCGCAGTTGCTGGGCCGCAGCCGCAAGCAGGACGTGCTGGCCGGGCTGACGCCGAGGGAGCGCGAGGTGCTCGGGCTCATGGCCGAGGGCCGGACGAACTCCGCCGTCGCCCGTCAGCTGGTGGTCAGCGACGGCGCCGTCGAGAAGCACGTCAGCAACATCTTCCAGAAACTCGGCTTGTCACAAAGTGATGGGGATCATCGGCGTGTTCTGGCCGTCCTCACATACCTGAACTCATGACGACCTGACAGTCTGTCAGTTGTCGAGCAGAACCAAAGGGCGAGCGGGGAACGTCATTCGAGGAAGGGGCCAGGGGCGGGAAAAATCGTGACACATCAGTATGTCAGGACGTCTCACAACAGCGTCCATCATGCGAATGGCCTAAGGAAGGCGACCCTTACCGACGTAGGGTTGAAAAAGGAAGGGTCTGCGGGAAGGCCACTCCCGGACAGCCGCCTCAAAGGAGGTCCAGTTCAGTGACGAGCAAGGTCAGCAGCCCAACGGAACAGGCCGACGAAGCCGTCGTAGGAGAACAGCGCAAACCGCCGGGGGCGAAGGACGTCCGCCGGCTCGACCGGGTCATCATCCGGTTCGCGGGGGACTCCGGTGACGGTATGCAACTCGCCGGCGATCGCTTCACCTCGGAGACTGCCTCCTTCGGCAACGACCTCTCGACCCTGCCGAACTTCCCCGCCGAGATCCGCGCGCCCGCAGGCACACTGCCGGGCGTTTCGTCCTTCCAACTGCATTTCGCCGACCACGACATCCTCACGCCGGGCGACGCGCCCAACGTCCTCGTGGCCATGAACCCGGCGGCCCTGAAGGCGAACATCGCCGACGTGCCGCGCGGAGCCGAGATCATCGTCAACACGGACGAGTTCACCAAACGGGCGATGCAGAAGGTCGGCTACGCGACCAGCCCGCTGGAGGACGGCTCGCTGGACGGCTACAACGTCCACCCCGTCCCGCTCACGGCGATGACCGTCGAGGCGCTGAAGGACTTCGAGCTCTCCCGCAAGGAGGCCGAGCGCTCCAAGAACATGTTCGCGCTGGGCCTGTTGTCGTGGATGTACCACCGGCCGACCGAAGGCACCGAGAAGTTCCTGCGGACGAAGTTCGCCAAGAAGCCCGACATCGCGGCCGCCAACCTCGCCGCGTTCCGGGCCGGCTGGAACTTCGGTGAGACGACAGAGGACTTCGCGGTCTCCTACGAGGTCGCGCCGGCGTCGAAGGCCTTTCCGACCGGCACCTACCGGAACATCTCCGGGAACCTCGCCCTGTCGTACGGTCTGGTCGCCGCCTCCCGGCAGGCCGATCTGCCGCTGTATCTGGGCTCTTATCCCATCACCCCGGCCTCCGACATCCTGCATGAGCTGAGCAAGCACAAGAACTTCGGAGTGCGCACCTTCCAGGCCGAGGACGAGATCGCGGGCATCGGCGCGGCGCTGGGCGCGGCGTTCGGCGGCTCGCTCGCCGTGACGACGACGTCCGGTCCCGGTGTGGCGCTGAAGTCGGAGACGATCGGACTCGCCGTCTCCCTCGAACTGCCCCTGCTCGTCATCGACATCCAGCGCGGCGGTCCCTCGACGGGCCTGCCCACCAAGACCGAGCAGGCCGACCTGCTCCAGGCGATGTACGGGCGCAACGGCGAGGCCCCGGTGCCGATCGTCGCGCCGCGGACGCCGGCCGACTGTTTCGACGCGGCGTTGGAGGCGGCCCGGATCGCACTGACGTACCGGACGCCCGTCCTGCTGCTGTCGGACGGCTATCTGGCCAACGGCTCCGAGCCGTGGCGCATCCCGGAGACCGACGAACTCCCGGACCTGCGCGTGCAGTTCGCCCAGGGACCGAACCACACGCTGGAGGACGGCAGCGAGGTCTTCTGGCCGTACAAGCGCGACCCGGGGACCCTCGCCCGTCCCTGGGCCGTCCCCGGAACTCCCGGGCTCGAACACCGTATCGGCGGCATCGAGAAGCAGGACGGCAGCGGCAACATCTCGTACGACCCCGCCAACCACGACTTCATGGTCCGCACCCGGCAGGCCAAGATCGACGGCATCGACGTCCCGGACCTCGAGGTCGACGACCCCACCGCGGGCACCGACACGGCGGCCACCACCCTTGTCCTGGGCTGGGGTTCGACGTACGGGCCGATCACCGCGGCGGTCCGCCGGCTGCGTACCGCCGGGGAGCACATCGCGCAGGCGCATCTGCGCCACCTCAACCCCTTCCCGCGGAATCTGGGCGCGGTGCTCAGGCGTTACGACAAGGTGGTGATCCCCGAGATGAACCTCGGTCAGCTCGCCACCCTCGTACGGGCCAGGTATCTGGTGGACGCGCACTCGTACAACCAGGTCAACGGCATGCCCTTCAAGGCTGAGCAGCTCGCCACAGCTCTCAAGGAGGCCATCGATGGCTGACACGTCAACGGAAGGCCCGGGCACGATCGAGGCGCTTTCCCTGGTCCCCAAGGCCGACGCCAGGCAGTCCATGAAGGACTTCAAGTCCGATCAGGAAGTGCGCTGGTGCCCCGGCTGCGGTGACTACGCGATCCTCGCCGCCGTCCAGGGCTTCATGCCCGAACTCGGCCTGGCGAAGGAGAACATCGTCTTCGTCTCGGGCATCGGCTGCTCGTCCCGTTTCCCGTACTACATGAACACCTACGGGATGCACTCCATCCACGGCCGCGCGCCCGCCATCGCGACGGGCCTCGCCTCCTCGCGCCGCGACCTGTCCGTATGGGTCGTCACCGGCGACGGCGACGCCCTGTCCATCGGCGGCAACCACCTCATCCACGCCCTGCGCCGCAACGTGAACCTGAAGATCCTGCTCTTCAACAACCGGATCTACGGCCTTACCAAGGGCCAGTACTCCCCGACCTCCGAGGTCGGCAAGATCACCAAGTCGACGCCGATGGGCTCCCTGGACGCCCCCTTCAACCCGGTGTCGCTGGCGATCGGCGCCGAGGCCTCCTTCGTGGCCCGGACCGTGGACTCCGACCGCAAGCACCTCACCGACGTGCTGCGCCAGGCCGTCGCCCACCCCGGCACCGCCCTGGTGGAGATCTACCAGAACTGCAACATCTTCAACGACGGCGCCTTCGAGGTCCTCAAGGACAGACAGTCCGCGGAGGAGGCGGTGATCCGCCTGGAGCACGGCCAGCCCATCCGCTTCGGGGCCGACGGCTCCCGCGGCGTGGTCCGCGACCCGCGCACCGGCGACCTCCAGGTCGTCACCGTGACCCCGGAGAACGAGGCCGACGTCCTGGTCCACGACGCGCACACCGCGTCGCCGACCACCGCGTTCGCGCTGTCCCGGCTCGCCGACCCCGACACCCTGCACCACACCCCGATCGGGGTGTTCCGCTCGGCCGACCGGCCGGTCTACGACACACAGATGGCCGACCAGCTCGACGCCGCCATCGAGCAGAACGGCAAGGGCGACCTCGCCGCGCTCCTCGCCGGCGGCGACACCTGGACGGTCGTCGGCTGAATCCGTCCGCAGGCGGTTCTACGAGGCCCGGGGCCCGCGTCCCCGGGCCTCGTCGTACGCGCCGCGGGCCCGCTCGACATCGGCCATGCGCTCACTGGTCCACAGCGCCAGCGACCGCACCTGCTCGGCGGCCTCGCGACCCAGGTCGGTCAGGGAGTAGTCGACGCGCGGCGGGATGACCGGCTTGGCGTCACGGTGGACGAGCCCGTCGCGCTCCAGGGTCTGGAGGGTCTGGGTGAGCATCTTCTCGCTGACGCCCTTCCCGACCCTGCCGATCGCCCGGCGCAGCTCGCTGAAGCGGTACGAACGCTCCAGGAGCTCGATCAGGACGAGGACGCCCCAGCGGCTGGTGACGTGTTCCAGGACCAGACGGTGGGGGCACATCGCCTCGTCGGCGTCGTACCCGTCCGCTGCCTTCACGCTGCTTACGGCCATGCCAACACCTTACTTGAGGGTTGGTACCTTACCTAGAGGTGGGCACCTTACTTCAAGGTGGGTACTTTCCAACAGTTAGTGCAGCTCCTAGGGTGAGTGACATCCGCACCCCACAAGGAGATGTACGCCATGAGCATCGTCGTCACCGGAGCCACCGGACACCTCGGCCGTCACGTGGTCGAGCAGTTGCTGGAGAAGCTCCCCGCCGAGGAGATCACCGCCGTCGTGCGGGACGAGTCCAAGGCCGCCGACCTCGCGGCCCGCGGCGTGCGGCTCGCGGTCGCCGACTACAACACCCCCGAGACCTTCGACGGCCTGTTCGCGGCCGGTGACAAGGTGCTGCTGATCTCGGGCAACGAGTTCGACAAGGGCCGTGTCGGGCAGCACCGGGTCGTCATCGACGCGGCCGGGGCGGCCGGAGTCTCGCTGCTCGCCTACACCAGCGCCCCCGGCAGCCTGACGGCCGCGCTGGTCGACGACCACCGCGCCACCGAGGACGTCCTGCTCGCCTCCGGAGTCCCCTACACGCTGCTGCGCAACGGCTGGTACCACGAGAACTACACCGAGAACCTCGCCCCGGTGCTCGCGCACGACGCCGTCGTCCAGGCCGCCGGCGAGGGCCGCATCGCCTCCGCCTCGCGCGCCGACTACGCGGCCGCCGCGGTCGCGGTGCTGACCGGCGAGGGGCACGAGAACAAGACGTACGAGCTGAGCGGCGACGAGGCGTGGGGCTTCGCCGAGTACGCCGCCGAGCTGAGCCGGCAGACCGGCAAGGAGATCGTCTACAACTCCGTCTCCCCCGAGGCCTTCACCTCGATCCTGACCGGCGCCGGGCTGCCCGAGGTCTTCGCCGGGATCCTGGCGGGCGTCGACGTCTCCATCGAGAAGGGCGAGCTCGCCGCCACCTCCGGCGACCTGTCCCGGCTCACGGGCCGCCCCACCACGCCGATCGCCGAGGCGGTGGCGGCGGCGCTGAAGGGCTGAGTCGGGGGGCGACCGACGAAGCAACCGAAGGGGCGACCGAAGGGCTGAGTCCGGGCCGAGTCCGGACGGGGGCCGGGCGGACGCCGAGCGGGAGCCGGGCGGACGCCTGACGAGGACCGGGTGGGCGCCGACCGGGCGCCTGACGGGGACCACCGGCCGGACGCCGGGCGGCCTTCCCGGACATCGGCCCTCGCGGGCGCCGGCGCCCGTCCCGCGCACCTCGCCTGTCATGACCGTATGGCGATACGGGCATGACAGGCTGGGGTCTGCGGCGCTACCTTCTTTCATGCTGCACGGAAGTTCCCCGACCGCACGGGAGCTCCGGGCACGGGACGCGACAGACGTCCGAGACCGTGGGAGAAGGAGACGCCGGTGGCCGGGAAGTCGAGAGGCGAGCAGCGCACAGGTCTGCTGAACGGCTTCGCGGCATACGGGATGTGGGGGCTCGTCCCCCTCTTCTGGCCGCTGCTGAAGCCCGCCGGAGCCATCGAGATCCTCGCCCACCGGATGGTGTGGTCCCTCGGGGTGGTCGGGGTGCTGCTGCTGGTGATGCGGCGCTGGGCCTGGGCGGGCGAGCTGCTGCGGCAGCCGCGCAAACTCGCGCTGATCACGGTCGCGGCGGCGGTCATCACCGTCAACTGGGGCGTCTACATCTGGGCGGTCAACTCCGGGCACGTGGTCGAGGCCTCGCTCGGCTACTTCATCAACCCCCTGGTCACCATCGCGATGGGCGTGCTGCTCCTCAAGGAACGGCTGCGGCCGGTGCAGTGGACCGCCGTGGGTGTCGGCGCCGCGGCCGTCCTCGTCCTGACGATCGGCTACGGCCGCCCGCCGTGGATCTCCCTCTGCCTCGCCTTCTCCTTCGCCACGTACGGCCTGGTGAAGAAGAAGGTCAACCTCGGCGGCCTGGAGTCGCTCGCCGCCGAGACCGCGATCCAGTTCCTGCCGGCGCTCGCGTATCTGCTGTGGCTGGGCTCGCGGGGCGACGCGACGTTCGCCGCTCAGGGGCCGGGGCACGGCGCGCTGCTCGCGGCGACCGGTGTGGTCACCGCGATCCCCCTGATCTGTTTCGGCGCCGCCGCGATCCGCGTGCCGCTGTCCACCCTGGGCCTGCTCCAGTACATGGCGCCCGTGTTCCAGTTCCTGCTCGGCATCTTCTACTTCCACGAGGCCATGCCGGCCGAGCGGTGGGCCGGGTTCGCGCTGGTGTGGCTCGCACTGTCGCTCCTGACGTTCGACGCGCTGCGGAACGCGCGGCAGGGGGCGCGGGCCCTGCGGGAATCGGCCCTCGCGACGGAGGTCGCGGGACCTTCCGCCGAGGTCGCCGCTGTCGCCGCCGTCGCCGCGGGTACCGCGACCGAGGCCGCGGGGATGGCCGCCGGTACCGTCGGCTCCGCCGGTCGGACGGGTTCACGCGGCACCTCGTGACGCACGGGCGGCCGCGCCGGGGGTGAGCCGGAGTGGCTTGTCCGCGTACGAGGTGAGGTCGGGCCCGGCTCGTACGACATGAGGGCGGTCCGGCGACCGACCTCGCCCGTCCGGCGAGTGACGTCGCCCGTCCGGCGAGTGACCTTGCCCGTGTGGCCGGGCAGCCACTATGAGTGGGTTCATGACGCCGAATCCCGCGCCCGCGCCCGCACCCGTCCACTGGAAGCTCGTCATCGACGCCGCCGAACCGCACGCACAGGCCGACTTCTGGTCCGCCGCGCTCGGTTACACGGTCGAGGACAACAGCGCCCTGATCGAGCAGTTGCTGAGCCTCGGTGCCCTGCCGGCCGACGCCACCGTCGACTTCCACGGCCGCCCGGCCTTCCGGGACCTGATCGCCGTACGGCATCCCGAGGACCCGTACGACAAGGAACGCGGCACCGGCCTCGGGCGGCGCCTGCTCTTCCAGCGGGTGCCCGAGCCCAAGACGCAGAAGAACCGGCTCCACCTCGACCTGCACCCCGGCGAGGGGCGCCGCGCCGACGAGGTCGAGCGTCTGAAGTCGCTGGGCGCCGAGGTGCTGCGCGAGGTGAAGGAACCCGCGGGCGAGTGGGTCGTGATGACGGACCCCGAGGGGAACGAGTTCTGCGTCCACTGAGTCCGGTGGCCTGGTCGGCTGGACAGCCGGACAGCCGGGCGCCCGGCACCAGGGTGCCGGGCAGCCGCGCGCCGGGCAGCCGGGACAACCCGCCCCGGGCCCGCCTCTCCTCACTCGCCGTGTGCTCGGGGCGTCCGGGCGTACGGGTTGTCCGCCGCGAGGCGGGCGCGTTCCGCGAGGCGGACCATGCGGGTGCGGGCCGATTCGAGTTGCTCGAGGTCGTCGGCGGCGGGACCGTCGTCGGCCGCGAGCTCGGTCCACAGTCCGATCAGGTCCCGCCCGAGGTGCAGTCCCTGGAGGGGATCGCGGACGGCACGCCACGCGGCCGCCGCGCTCTGGACGTTGCCGTAGGCGCCCCCCGCGTCCCGGTGGCGCCGGCGGACCCTCGCGAGGTCCAGCGACAGATGGAACGACCTGAGCGCGTCACCTGCCAGGTAGGCGATGTACGCGGTCAGCTCGCGCAGCTTCAGCACCTCGGGGTGTTCCTGGCCCAGCGACTGCGCCGCCTCCGCGACGGCACGCTCGGCCATCCCCGCGGCGGACTCGATACGGCCCATCTTCACGGCCTCGTTGATCCGCGCGACGGGCTCGGCGAGGAATGCCGCCGCGGCGTCCCGTTCCGGGGCCGGCCCCTGAGGACTCGGGGCGAGCACCGCCTCGGCCACGGCGTCGAAGCCGCGGGCGGGAGTGGGCTTGGGATCCGGTTCCGGGTCCGGGCCCAGCAGCGACAGGGCCTCCGCCGCGGAGGCGGGCTTCCGTTCCGGGGCGGTCGCCTTGGGCTCGGGGGCGTGCTCCGGCTCCGGGGCCGGGCCGAACTCCCCCGTCGGGACGGAGCCGGTCACGGGGGCCGGTCCGAACTCCCCCGTCGGGGCGGGCACCTCGGCGGCCGCCGACTCCGGCACCGCCCGCAGGACACGCGTCGACGCGGCCCCGGGCAACGGCCTCGGTTCCGGTACCGCCCGCAGGACGAAGGTGGACGGCGTGGGAGTACCGGGCACTGCGGACTCGGCCGCGGGCGCAGGAGCGGGGCCCGCGGCGGGAGCGACGGCACCACCGCTCGCCGGACCGGCCCCCGCACCGGCGCCCCTGCCTGAATCCACAGGGACGGGAGCGGGCGCGGACGCCGAGGGTGCCTGCGGCAGGGACTGGGACTGCGGCTGCGGCTGCGGCTGCGGCACGAACTCGGCGGTCACCGCTGGCTCCGACCTGCGCACCGGCGCGGGCCGCGACTCCGGAGCGAACTCCGGGCCGGCCTGCGGCACGGGCGCGGGCGGTGCCGTGGGCGGGGACACCGGTGCGGGCGCGGGCGGCGCCTCGGGCGTCGTCGCCGGGGTAGGCGGTGTCCCGCTCTCCGATCCCGGGATCGGTCGCGCGTCCGGTTCCGGCACCGCACGCAGAAGGTACGTCGCCTTGTCCCGGCGCGGAGCGGCCGGCGCCTCGGCGGACACCGGGGCGGACGGAAGCGGCGGAGCCGCCGCCTCCGGACGCCGCTGAGCCGGAGGCTGCGGCACTCCCTGGACCGGCGCTTGCGGCATCCCCTGGGCCGGCGGCTGTGGGCGGTGCTCCTGGGCCGGGGTCTGTGGGCGGTGCTCCTGGGCCGGGGTCTGTGGGCGGTGCTCCTGGGCCGGGGTCTGGAAACGCTGTTCCGGAGCCTGGGGCCGGGAACGCTGTCCCGAAGCCGGCGCCTGCGGGTGCTGCCCCTGGGCCGGGAGGTTCGGACGCCTCTCGGGGCGGGGGTGGGCGGGGGGTGCCACGCGGACCGGCTCTGCCGTGTAGCGGCTGGAGCCGTCGACGTGGACCTGGAGCGGTACGACGAAGCCGATGCGTTCGTCGTGGATGCTGGCCGCCACCGGGTGGCCGGTGGCGAGGGCGAGGCGGTGGAGGTAGTTCAGGATCGCGCCCTGGACCGTCTCACCGGGCGCGGCCACGACCGGCATCCCGCCGACCGTGGCGCATGCCTGCACCCCCGCCGCCCCCGGCATACCCGCAGCACCCGGCGCCACGGCAGCGTCCGCGGACGCCGGCACGTGCACCTCGATCGGCGTCATCCCCGCGGTCGGCTGCCCCCCGGCACCGGCCGTCGAGCGCTGCCGCTTGAGTTCCCGCTTCTGTTCGCGGCTGAGTCGAGACATCGGTTCCCTCACGAAGGGGTGATCGAGGACGGGTTCGAGAACATCATCAAGGCCGAGGGCGACATCGACGTCGAGGGCGAGGCCGCGGCCGCGGCCTCGGAGGCTGACGGCAAGGGAGGCGGATCGGCCGCTTCCACGGTCGTCACCTCGGCGACGCGCCAGGGACGGCCGCCACTCGCCCGGGTGAGCTTGAGGTAGACGTTCGCGCGCGGGCCCGTACCCGTCCAGCCGTCGCGGCCCTGAGCCGTGCCCTCCACGTAGAGAGCGCGGTAGGCCAGGACGGCCGTGTCGGCGGGACCGTCGGCGTCGTCGTCCGGGGTCACCTTCACCGTGGTCCAAGCCCGGTGGCCGGCCCAGGTGTTCCACTCGGCACCCGCCCCGCTGGCGGGGTGGTACGACCGCTCGGCCGCGGCCTTGGCCGGGGTGAACCAGCGGGCGGAACGCAGTATGGCGTCGTGGGGACCGTAGTCGTACTTCGTGTCATAGCCGTACGCCACCTCCGCCCACGCCTCCGATACTTCCGTCGCGTCCGTCCCGTCGACGCCCGACGGGCTCGGCACGTGTGCGTCCGTGCCCAGCGGCCTGCCCGGCGGGAGCGACGCCTTCGGCGCCACGGACGGCAGCGCGGAGGGCGACGAACCCGGCGAGCCCACGTCTTCACGATGGTCCCGCAGGCCACAGCCCGTCAACGCCAGGATCCCGGCCACGGACACGACCGTCAGCGCGGCGACGTTCCCGCGCGTCCCGGTGCGGACCGCTGTACCCGTCCGTGTCGTCCTCATCCTCGCCTCCCTCCTCACTTCAGTCCCAGCCAGGGTGCCGGATCCACGTACGTGCCGTTCCGCTGGACCTCGAAATGCGCGTGCGGTCCTGTCGAGTAGCCGGTGGAGCCGACCTCGCCGACCTTCTGGCCGACCTGCACGTGCTGGCCGACGTGCACGCTGAGGCTCCGCATGTGGTTGTAGGTCGTCGAGATGCGGTCGCCGTCGATGGTCCCGTGCGAGATGACCACGCGGTTGCCGTACCCGTTGGACCAGCCCGCGAAGGTGACCGTGCCGTCCCGGGCCGCCTTGAACGGCGTACCGGCCGCGGCGCCGAAGTCGATGCCGGTGTGCAGCTTGTAGACGTGCAGGATCGGATGCATGCGCATGCCGAACGGCGAGGTCACCCGCGGGTTGCCGGAGAGCGGCATCGCCATCTGCTGCCCGGCGGGGATCGTGCCCGGCGGATCGTCCACCGATTCGTACTTGGGTATCAGGGACTTGATGCGGGCGACGTAGTTTCGGGTCTCGGTGTACGGGGGCATGCCGTGGTACTGGTGCACCGCGCCGGGTCCCGCGTTGTACGCCGCGAGCGCGAGGTCGAGGGTCTCGCCGCTCGCCTCGCCGCGGTTCTTGTAGCCCTCGACCGTCTTGGCGAGGGCACAGTCGTAACGGCCCTGCGCCATGATCGCGTCACCGGGATCGAACGGCGAGGCCCGGCCGTTGCCGTCGTCGTCCTTGCCCCAGTTCGGCCAGGTCCCCGGCATGAACTGCGACAGCCCCTCGGCACCCACCGGAGAACGGGCGTTGGGGTTCCAGCCCGACTCGGCCTCGATCTGCGCGGCGATGACCGCCGGCTTGATGACATCGCACATGGCGCCCGCCTTGAGCACCCACGGAACGTAACTCGCGGGCACGGCGCCGTCCTTCAGTCCCCCGCCCGCGCCCGACCCCGGATCCTCCTCGCTCGACGCCCCGCTCACCGCGACCATCATGACCACCGGCATGATCACGACGGCCAGGCAGCCGCCGACCACCCAGGTCGTGGTGGATCCGCCCCCGTTGGACATCGGCCCCCCTCAGCCTCATGTTCCGGTCGTGTACATGCAGTCGAGTCTCTCGGTTCCCACCCGATTCCCGCGTCACCACGGCGTCACAGGCTCGTCCCAGGAACTCACGCCCCGTTACCCAACCCGCCCGGACGCCGGGAGGATCGGTCGCACCGACGAAGAGGACGAAGAGAGAGAGCACCCATGCAGGGGATCGAGGGGGTGGCGATGCGGGCGAACGAGGGTCCTGCCGTGCGCGGGAACGAGGGAGCGCCGCCGCGCGGGAACGAGGGCACGGTGCCGCACCGGAACGAGCAACGCGGCCCGGACGGGCCCGAGATATGGATACGCGGGGCGGTCGCGGAACCGGAGCCGTCGCCACAGCGGTACGAGGAGGAACATCAACCCGTCGTACGGGTACGGCAGTTCTCCTGGATCGCTACACACGGCGGAGCCGGGTCCTCCACGCTCGCCACCGTCTTCGGCGGCCACGACGCGGGCCGCGACTGGCCCCGCCCCGACCGGGGCGAGCCGGCCTCGGTCCTGCTCGTCGGGCGTACGCACGCGGCCGGTCTGGACGCCGTGTCGCACACCCTCGACATCTTCCGCCGGGGCGACGCGCCGCCGGGACTCGACCTCGACGCCATCGTCCTGGTCGCGGACGCGCCCGGCCGGCTGCCGCGCCAGCTCACCCAGCGCGTCAAGGTGGTCAACTCGGTCATCGACGTCTACCGGGTGCCGTGGATGCCCGCCTGGCGCACCGGTGACCTCACCGGGCCGCTGCCGCGCGAGGCCGCCACCCTGGCCCGCCTGACGGGAAGGACCGCGCCATGACCGCCCTGCACACACTCGCCGCCACCCCGCTGGCCGTGGACGGGAGGGTCACCGGCCAGCTCGACTACGTCCTCGGCATCATCGCCTGGCTCGTCACCGCCGCCGGTGTGGCGGGACTGATGATGGTGGGCTCCCGGATGGCGCTGGCCGTCAAGTCCGGTGAGTTCGAGGAGCACTTGAGCCAGTTCCTGATGGTGCTGGGCGCCTGCGTCATCGGCGCCACGGCGGGACCCATCGTCGGCTTCGTACTCTGAGCCACGCGCCACCCGTCATCCGACGGACGCCAGCCGTAGCCCGTCGCCCGTGGTCCGTCGGACGCCACCCGTCGTCCGTCGCCCGTCGACGTCACCCGTCGTCCGTCGCCCGTCGACGTCACCCGTGGTCCGTCGCCCGTCGACGTCACCCGTGGTCCGTCGTCCGTGGTCCGTCGTCCGTGGTCCGTCGTCCGTGGTCCGTCGTCCGTGGTCCGTCGTCCGTGGTCCGTCGTCCGTGGTCCGT
>NZ_JBHYXD010000156.1:0-12873 GCF_042751995.1 Streptomyces sp. NPDC059371
GTCCCCGGACCAGCCCGTGGGCCGGCCCACGGAGAACCCGCCGGGCCCGGCGGAGGGCCCGTCCACGCCGGTCCCTCCGGGCGACCTCTTCGCACGCATCGCGACCCCGCTGTCGGCGGTCCGCCGCTTCCGCCGCTCGGGCGGCGCGGACCGTCCGTGAGCCAGGCGCGTTCGGGATCACGCCTCGCGCAGTGCCAGTGCAGTGCTAGTGCAGCGCTGCCGTGATTCCCGCGATCGCCCCGGGGCCGACACGGCAGCACCCGCCGATCAGGCGGGCCCCGGCCCGCTTCCACCCGCCGACCTGGGCGGCCGTGAACGTGGAGCTGCCCTTCCAGGCACGGGCGGCCGCGTCCCAGGCCTCGCCGCTGTTCGGGTAGACCACGACCGGTTTCCCGGTCACCCGCGAGGCCGTGGCGACGGCCGCGTCGACATCCTCGGGAGCGCAGCAGTTGACCCCGACCGCGATGACCTCGTCCGCCTCGGCCGCCAGGGCGAAGGCCTCCTCCAGCGGCTGTCCGGCCCGCGTCCGGTCACCGGCCACGCTGTACGACAGCCACGCCGGCACCCCGAGTCCGCGCACCCCGCCGAGCAGCGCCCGCGCCTCGTCCGTGTCCGGGACCGTCTCCAGGGCCAGCACGTCGGGCCCGGCGGCGGCCAGTACCTCAAGGCGCGGCAGATGGAACCGCTCCAGTTCCGCGACGCTCAGCCCGTACCGCCCCCGGTACTCCGAACCGTCCGCGAGCATCGCCCCGTAGGGACCCACCGACGCGGCGACCCACAGGGGCCGCGCGACGCCCTTCGCGTGCGCGCGCCGGGCGGCCTCGCGCGCCAGCTCGACACTCAGGCCGAGCAGTTCGGCGACCCGTCCATGCGGGATGCCGCGTCGGGCGAACCCCTCGAACGTCGCCTGGTAGCTGGACGTGATCGCCACGTCCGCGCCCGCCTCGTAGTAGGCGAGATGCGCCTCGACGATCGCCTCGGGCCGGTCCGCGAGCAGCCGCGCCGACCACAGCGTGTCACTCAGGTCGTGTCCGGCCGCTTCGAGCTGGTTGGACATGCCTCCGTCGAGCACGACGGTGCCGGAGGACAGTGCTGCGGCGAGGGTGAGGGTGTTGTCGCTGGCCATGCCACGACGCTAGTCGATCGGGTCCGCCGCACCCCGGCGCCGTCCGCCCATCGGGCGGCCGTCTCGCGGAAAGAGACATCGGGGCCTCGGTGCGAGGCCTGATCCCGACGGCCCCTTGTCATCGCCGGCCCGGCTCCTGGCAGGATCGGGTGACATGGAGTTCTCCGATGTGGTCCGCCGCCGTCGCATGATCCGCCACTACTCCGACAAGCCGCTGGCCCCCGAGGCGGTGGAGAGAATCCTCGCCTCCGCGCTACGGGCCCCGTCGGCCGGCTTCTCCCAGGGCTGGGCGTTCCTGGCCCTCACCGACCCCGCCGACCGCGCCCGGTTCTGGCCGTTCGTCCCCACCCGCGTGGAGCAGACGCCGACCATGCAGGACGCCCCACTGGTCGTCGTACCGCTCGCCCACAAGGCGGCCTATCTGGAGCGCTACGCCGAACCGGACAAGGGCTGGGAGGACCGCGCCGAGGCCCGCTGGCCGGCCCCGTACTGGTACATCGACACGGGGATGGCGGCCCTCATGATGCTGCTCAGCGCGGTCGACGAAGGGCTCGACGCCTGCTTCTTCGGCGTCATGCCCGAGCAACTGGAGCCTTTCCGGGCCGAGTTCGGGGTGCCCGGGGAGTACGCGCCGATCGGCGGCATCACGGTCGGCTACCGGTCGGACGACGTTCCCCCGCAGGGTGCCCGTATCGCGGAACGCCGACGCGGGCCGGACGAGGTCGTGCACCGGGGGCACTGGGGGCTGCACAACTGAGCGGCCGGTCGCGTCGTCCGGCGCGCGAGGCGCCGAGGCGGTGCGCAGCGCGGCTGTGTACGGGGCGGTGCGCGGCGTGGCTGTGTACGAGGCGGTGCGCATGGCGAGGCGGGGTGCGCGGTGCGGCTGTGTACGTGGCGGTGCGCGTGGCGAGGCGCGGTGCGGCTGTGTGGGAGGCGCTGCGCGCGGTGCGGTGCGGCGCGGCGGCGGGCTCGGCGTGCACGGCGTGCACGGCGTGCACGGCGGGCTGGGCGGGCTCGACGGACCGGCTCCGTCCGACCCGTTGACCTCGTCGTAGTACGCGCTTACTTTTTTCGGCGGCAATGTTCGTCATCACAGATGATGTTCGACATACCGGACGGACGGTCATCGTATGAGTCGCATGAGCCGCACCACCCCCGCCCTGCGAGCCTTCCCCGCCCTGCGAGCCTTCCCCGCCGAACGGCACCCGCCGAGACGCGTGTACGCCCTGCTCGTCGCCCTCTGTCTCGCCCTCGCCGGAGGGCTTCTCGCCGCCGCGCCCGCCCGCGCGGCGGCCCAGACCATCACCAACGGCACGCTGTTCAGCGACACTTCGGGCGCGGCGGTACACGCGCACGGCGGCGGGGTCCTCAAAGTGGGCGGCTACTACTACTGGTTCGGCGAGAACCGCAACGCCGACAACACCTTCAGATACGTCGACGCCTACCGCTCCACCGACCTGAGGAACTGGGAGTTCCGCAACCACGTGCTGACCCGGTCGAGCGCCGCCGAGCTGGGCACGGCCTACATCGAGCGGCCCAAGGTCATGTACAACGCATCCACCGGCACGTTCGTCATGTGGATGCACAAGGAGAACGGTGCCGACTACAGCGAGGCGCGAGCCGCCGTCGCCGTCTCGGACACCGTGGACGGCGCCTACACCTATCGGGGCAGCTTCCAGCCGCTCGGCCAGTACATGTCCCGTGACATCACGACCTTCGTCGACACCGACGGAACCGGCTACATGGTCTCCGCCGCCCGCGAGAACTACGACCTCCAGATCTACCGGCTCACCGCCGACTACACCGGTGTTGCGGCCGTGGTCGCCGACCCCTGGCACGGCGGACACCGCGAGGCACCCGCGCTGTTCAAGCGGGGCGGCGTCTACTTCATGCTGACCTCGGCGGCCACCGGCTGGAGTCCCAACCAGCAGCAGTACGCCACCGCCACCTCGCTCGCCGGTCCCTGGACCGCGATGACGAACGTCGGTGACTCGACGGCGTACGGTTCGCAGACCGCGTACGTCCTTCCCGTGCAAGGCACTTCGGGCACCTCCTACCTCTACATGGGCGACCGCTGGGGCGATGCCTTCGGCGGAACGGTCGACGACTCGCGCTACGTCTGGCTGCCGATCGCCTTCCCGACGGCCACCACGATGTCCCTGTCCTGGTCCCCGGAGATCGGCGTCGACACGGCCGCCGGGACCGTCACCGCGACGAGCGCCGTCTACGAGACCCTGACGGCCCGTCACTCCGGCAAGTGCGCGGACGTCCCCGACCAGTCGCTCTGGCAGGGGATCGCGCTCGCCCAGTACACCTGCAACGGCGGAGCCAACCAGAAGTTCTGGTTCAAGTCCCTCGGCGCCGGTTACTACGAGCTGATGGGCCGGGGGAGTTCCCTGTGTCTGGCCGAGAACAGCACCGGTGTCAGCCAGGAGGACTGCACGGGCGGCACCACCCAGCAGTGGTCGGTGACGGCCTCCGGCGGCCATGTGCTCCTCAAGGCCAGGGCGTCCGGCGAGTGCCTGGACGTGTCCGGCGCCTCCGCCGCCAACTCCGCCCCGCTCATCACGTACACCTGCAACGGAGGCACCAACCAGCAGTGGACAAGGGGGACATGATCCCAGGGACGTGTCGCGGTCAGGAACCGGCCCTCGGCTGCTCCAGGGGGATCTGGGCCAGCGCCTTTCGGGGGTCGGATTCCTGCGCCTGGGCGTGGGCCGTGCTGCGCCGGTCCAGCACCACGGACGTCTCGTTGCCGGTGCCGAGGTCCTTGGCGATGACGTGCACCACGTGGTTGGCGTCGATGTCGAAGGTCACCTCGATCTGCGGGACGCCGCGCGGGGCCGGTGGCAGCGGCAGTTCGAGCACACCGATCTTCGTGTTGAACTCGGCGATCTCACGGGTTCCTTGGTAGACGCCGATCTGGGCGTGGGACTGCCCGTCCAGGACGGTGGTGAAGATCTCGCCCCGTTTCGTCGGGATCGTCGTGTCCCCCTCGACGAGTTTGGCCATGGTCCCGTCCTTCGTCTCGACGCCGAGAGGCAGGGAGGTCACGTCCAGGAGCAGTTCGTCGCGCAGTTGGCCCGTCAGTACGGCACTCAGCAGCGTGGCACCGATGACCACTCCTTCGGGGATGATGGCCCGGATCGGTTCCCGGCCGCCCGCCAGCTCCTTGACGAGCGTCGCGATCGCCGGCATCCGGGTGGCTCCGCCCACCAGGATGAAGTGGTCGATGTCCTCGATCCGGTTGGTCCCCCACGCGTTCTTCAAGGCCTGGTGCATCGGTTGGGCGCAGCGCTCCAGCAGATCCTTCGTCAGCTTCTCCACCTGTGCGCGCGTCAGCGTGACGTCCATGTGCACCGGCCCGGACGGGGACATCGCGATGTACGGCAGGGTGACGTTCGCGGTCGTGGCCTGCGACAGTTCGATCTTCGCCGCTTCCGCGGCCTCGGCCACCCGCTGGAGGGCGGCCCGGTCGGTGAGCCGGACGCCCTGGCGGACGGCGAGGTCACGTACGAGGTGATCGACGATACGACGGTCCCAGTCGCTTCCCCCCAGGCGACCGTCGCCGCTGGTCCCCTCGGTCGCGACGACCCCGTCACCGACGTTCAGCAGCGACACGTCCAGGGTGCCGCCGCCCAGGTCGAACACCATGATCGTCTCGTCGTCCCGGCCGAAACCGTACGAAAGCGCCGCGGCGGTCGGCTCGTTCAGCATCCTGACCGCTTCGATGCCCGCGAGAGCCGCAGCGTCCGCCAGGGCCGCGCGCTGGACGTGGGTGAAGTAGGCGGGCACGGTGAGGATCGCCCGGGTCACCGTCTCGCCCAGATGCGCTTCCGCGCTGTGCCGCAGGTCGGCGAGGATCCAGGAGGCGACCTCCTCGGCGGAGAAGCGGCGGGCCCCGTGGCGGTAGGTCCACCCTGTGCCCAGTTCCAGCTTGACCCGGTGGATGCCGCCGCCCGGAACGCGGGAGGCCTGCTCCTTGGCGGCCTTCCCCACCAGCAGTGTCCCGTCCTCGGCGAACGCCACGACGCTCGGCGTCGTGACCTCTCCGTGGCGGTTCGGAATGACCCGCACCTCACCGTCCAGGAACACGGCGACCGCGGAATTGGTCGTCCCGAAATCGATGCCGAGGATCCTCGACCCGTCCGCGGCCGGCCGGGTGACCCGGGAGGCGGTGTCCGGTGTCCCCGAAGGCAGGGCGCCGAGGCCACGGCTGTGCCAGAGCCTCTCGGCCCGGGCGCCGACCTGCGGGTCGCGGTCGCGCACCAGCGTGGTCAGGGCTTCCAGGGCGGCCTCGTGGACCGGGCCGCGCCGGCTTCCGAGCAGCCGTTCCACCTCGTGCAGGGCGCCCAGCCGCTGCCAGGCGGCCCCGGTGAGGATCGCGGCGCGGAGGGTGTCGGGAAGGGCCGGGCCCTCGGGCGCGGTCACGTACAGGGCGCCGGGATTGCGCGTCAGATAGAGCGTGCCCTCGGAGTTGTTGACGCTCCGGGTCGGCGTCTGACTGGGCAGCCGGCTGCGTACGCGGTCATGGACGAAGGCGTACAGCTCCTCGACCGACACATAGCCGTCCCCGTCCAGATCGGCGGTGCCGTCCCGCAGTCCCTCCACCACGGCCGCGGTGAAGATGGACGGCTCGGCCCGCTCCCGGCTGCTCATCTCGCTCTCGTGGCTGTACTGCAGGGCGGTCGAGGACGTGATCACGACCCGGCCCCGCCCGGAGAAGGGCTCCTTCACATCGACCGCCGGCGCGGCTCCGCGGGTCCGCATCCCTTTGGCGAACGCCCCGCTGTAGCAGCAGTCCAGCAGGACGACGGCCCGGCGGCAGGGACTCTGCTCCAGTTGGTCCGCGACGAATTCGGAGGAGACCGCGGTCGCGTCCAGGAAGTCTCCTTCCGTGTCCGAGGCGATGAAGTGCAGCCGGCCCCGCGCGTCCTTTCGGCCGTGGCAGGAGAGATGGAGCAGGAGCAGGTCCTGGCTCCGCGCGTGGGCGAAGAAGGACTGGATCGCCTTGCGGATCTCCAGCGCGGTGCCGTTCTCGACGACGGTGACCTCGAACTCGCCGATGGCCGGGTCGCCCAGCACGCCGGCGAGGTGCTCGGCGTCCGCGGCGGCACCCGGTAACTCGCTGAAACGTCCGTCCGCGTAATGCTGGTTGACGACGAGGAGCGCGGCTTTACGCATCGGCCGCGTCGGACTCTCGGGGAGCGTGCTTGGCCGCGAACAGCTCGACGGCCTGGCGCTGGTCCGCGCGGGAGACGGAGGTCAGGTGCAGTTCGTCACCGTCGATCGTGATGTCGATGGAGCCCGAGTTGCGGCGCGCGAGCCAGTCCTGCGCCAGCGCGATGAGCGCTCTCAGCGTCGCCGCGCTCGTCGCGCCGACGAGGAGCGTCGTCCAGAGCACCGTGTCCCCGGCCCGCGTGCCGTCGGGAGCCGGGCCGCCGGTCGCGTGCCGCACGGAGACCGGATCCAGCAGGGACAGCTCCTCGGCCAGAAGGGACACGGCCTCCGCCGCGCCCTCGGGGTCCGCCTCGTCGGTGAACACCAACGCCGCTTCGCATCGCGGATCGCTCAAGGTTCCCTCCCCGTGGGTCACCCGGGCCCCCACCCGGGAGAGGCCAGTGTGGCACCCCGGAGTCGCTCTTCGGCGGGTTCGGGGGAAATGTGAGCCCTGATCCGACCGGATGTGTAGGGTGCCGGGCGCGAGCACGGGACCGCCCTCTGGAAAGCGCTTGCCGATCAGCGGTATCGTCCTGCCGCCAGGTCCCGTCGCCTTGTCGCCCCGCCGTCCCGTCGGAGGAGTCCCGCGTCCGGCGCCGAGGGCTCTGGTGAGGGTGGGACGAGCCCCTGGGGCGTTCCGACCGGAACCGGGGCGCCCCAGGTATCCGGCCCGGCCCACCCGAGGACACCCGGCGTCCGGGAGGCCGGGCCCGGCCCGGAACAGGAAGGCCAGTGATGCACGCCGAGCCCGCCGAGGACAGGTCCCTGAGCCCGTACACCGGCCGCACGCGCGCCCATTGGGAGGCGGCCGCCGATTCCCTGCTCGCCGCGGTCGCCCCGTACGCCACCGACGACCAGGCCCTCTACCACCTCCCCGGAGCGCACACGGGCAGCGCCGGGGAACTCTCCGACGGCCTGGAGGGCTACGCCCGTACGCTCCTGCTGGCGGGCTTCCGCCGTGACGAGAAGGTCCTGGAGCGGTACGCGCGGGGGCTGGCCGCCGGAACGGCGGGCGGCTGGCCCCGAGTCGAGGACCGCGGCCAGCCCCTCGTCGAGGCCGCGTCGATCGCGCTCGCGCTGCGGCTGACCCGACCGCTGCTGTGGGACCGCCTGGACGACGGCGTGCGGCAGCGGGCCGCCGCATGGCTCGGCGACGCGCTGACGGCCGAACCCTGGCCCTGCAACTGGGAGTTGTTCCCGGTGACGGTCGGCGGCTTCCTCCAGGAGGTCGGCCACGCGCCCGAGGCGTCGCGTGCCGCGATCGACCGCGGCCTGGAGCGCATCGAGCAGTGGTATCTCGGCGACGGCTGGTACACCGACGGCCACGGGCGCAAGTTCGACTACTACAACGGCTGGGCGATGCACCTCTATCCGGTGCTGCACGCCTGGCTGGCGGACGACGCCCGGCTCCTCGACCTGTACGCCGGCCGCCTGGAGGCCCATCTCGGCGACTACGCGCGGCTGTTCGGCGGTGACGGCGCGCCGATGCTCCAGGGCCGCTCGCTCACCTACCGCTTCGCGGCCACCGCCCCGCTGTGGCTCGGCGCGCTCACCGGCCGGACCCCCCTGTCCCCGGGCGAGACCCGGCGCCTCGCCTCCGGCGCCCTGGGCTACTTCCTCGACCGGGGCGCGGTGGACGGCAACGGCCTGCTCACCCTCGGCTGGCACGGCCACGACGAGGCGTTCGTGCAGCACTACTCCGGGCCCGCCTCGCCGTACTGGGCGAGCAAGGCCTTCGTCGCCCTGCTGCTGCCCCCGGAGCACGAGGTCTGGACGGCCACGGAGGAAGCGGGCCCGGCGGAGCGCGCCGACGCCGTCACCGGGATCGGGCCGCCCAACTGGCTGCTCCAGTCGACGCGTTCGGACGGTCTGGTCCGCCTCCACAACCACGGCAGCGAGGACGTCCGCTACGACCCCTACTACACGCGGCTCGCCTACTCGACGGCGACGAAGCCCTCACCCTCGTACGACAACAGCGTGATCGTCGGTGGCGACGCGAGCCGTACGGGGATCGTGCCGCTGGGGGTCGGGGAGGACTGGGCGGCGTCCCGGCACACGGTCTCGGAGGGCGTCGGGGCGGTCTGCCTCGTGGTCGCGCGGGGTGCCGTGGAGGTGCGGGCGCACCTGGTGTCGGGCGCGGATCCCGGCACGCCGGTACGGGTCACGGGCTGGGCCGCGCACGACGGCGCGCGCCCCGAACTCCTGCCCGTGCACGGTCTGTCGGCCACGGGGGAGGGCGTCACCGGGGACGGCCCCTCCCTCTTCGTCGCCCTCGTCCGCCTCACCGCCGACCGGGACCCGCTCCCGCTCACGGACCTGGTGTCCGTGCGGGTGACGTCGCCCGAGGGCACGGGACCCGGGACGTACGACGTGACGGTGACCTGGGCCGCGGGGGGAACGGCGGCCTTCCGCTTCGACGGCACTGGCGGAATGGTCCCCCTGAACGGCGGCGACTTCACCGGCGTTGCCTAGAGTTCGGAGTGAGGCGGAAGCGGATCCGTCGGAGCAGGGGGGTGTGTCATGGGTGGTTCGGACGTGGGCCGGGGCGGGGGCCCGGTGGACGCGGAGCAGATGATCGCGGAGGCGCGGAAGGCGTTCTTCGTGATGTTCGGGTTCCTGGCGGTCGTCTGGCTGGTGCAACTGGCCAACTACGCCGACGACTACGCGTTCTCGCGGGACTACGGTGTGGTGTCCGGCGATGTCACCTCGCTGCCCGACATCCTCAGCGCGCCCTTCCTGCACTGGAGTTGGGCGCACATCGAGAGCAACTCCGGGCCGCTGTTCGTGTTCGGGTTCCTCGCCGCCTACCGCGGTGTGGTCCGCTTCCTGGGCCTGAGCCTGCTGGTGGCGCTGACCAGTGGGTTCGTGGTCTGGTTCTTCGAACGAGGGGATGTGGACACGGTCGGCGCGAGCGGCCTGATCTTCGGGTACTTCGGCTATGTCGTGGTCCGCGGGATCTTCGACCGCCACCTGATCGACACGCTGATCGGTCTCGTCATGGCGGCGTCCTTCGCCTACATGCTCACCGTGGCGGTGCCCGGAACACCGGGGGTGAGCTGGCTCGGTCACCTCGGCGGCCTGATCGGCGGCCTGGCCGGCGCCTGGCTCTTCCGCGACCGCCGTCCCCGCACCCTCCCGGCCGCCGGATCCGGTAGCGGCACCGGCACCGGCACGGGAACGGGAACGGGAACCCTCACCCCGCCCCAGAACCCCGCCAATCCCCGCGCGGACCTGCACAAGGAGCTGGGAGATCTGGGGCTGCTGTAGGACGTCGGTCAGCCGGACTGCCCGGCTTCGGCGCGCGGCCAGTTCTCCAGGGCCACGTGCAGGGCGTCCAGCCCGTGTCTCCAGGACGTCTCCACCGGGCGCGGGGCGCCGAATCCGCCGACGGCCTCAAGCGTGCAGTAGCCGTGGAAGGAGCTGCGCAACAGGCGTACGGCGTCGGTCAGATCGGGTTCGGACAGCCCGTAGGCGCGGAGCATCCCACTCGTGACCTCGGCGGTGACCTCGGCCGTGCGGCGGTACTCCGCCCGCTCCGCGACCAGGTCCGGGTCGAGCTGCGTGTGGGTGGCCCGATAGCGCCCGGGCCGCTCCAGCGCGTAGGCGCGATAGGCGTCGGCGAAGGCGACGAGCGCGTCCTTGCCGGCCCGTCCGGCCACGGCCGTGGCGATCCTGTCGATCATCTCGCCGGACGCGAGCAGCGCGATGCGCTCGCGCAACTCCCGGACGTTGCGCACATGCGCGTACATGCTCGCGTCCTTCACCCCGAACTGCCGCGCCAGCGCCGCCACGGTGACGTTCTCGAAGCCGATCTCGTCCGCGAGATCGGCCGCCGCGAGCACGACCCGCTCGGTCGTGAGTCCGGCACGAGGCATGAGAACCACCTTTTCACCACAGAGCATTTCCTCGGGAACCCAGGCAGAAGCCTAGTCCCGCCCGGTCCCCGACTCCGTGGAATTCATGACGCAACGGACACGTCGGGGAGCAACAGGCTTATAGATAAAGCCAGTTGACCGATTCAGGTCGCCCGGCGAACACGAGGGGGCCGCCCGCTGTTCATGCTCCGCCCCGAATCTCCTCATGACGGCGCCCGCAGGGGCGGGGCGGGACTCAGGAGGCGGTCATGGGGCACACGCACGGACACGAGCACGGGCATCACCATCACCACCCGCACGGCGACGAGGGCACGGGCACCACGCTGCCCGCCGCCTTCGACACCGCCGTGCCCGACGAGGCCCTCAGCCCCGAGCAGCAGTCGCGCCGCTCACTCCTGCGCCGCGCGGGACTGCTGGGCGCCGGCCTCGCCGCCGGCGGTGTCCTCGCGGAGGGGGCCGCCGCCCCCGCGTACGCCTCGACGGGCGGCCGCAGAAAGAACGGCTTCCTGTGGCTCGCCGGAGACCACCACATCCACACCCAGTACAGCAGTGACGGCAAGTACCGCGTCCGCGACCAGGTCCGCCAGGGCGCCGCGCACGGCCTGGACTGGATGGTCATCACCGACCACGGCAGCGAGACCCACGCCAAGATCGGTGTGGACAAGGTCAACCCGGACATCCTGGAGGCCCGGGACATCCACGAGGACACCCTCGTCTTCCAGGGCCTCGAATGGAACATCCCGGCCGCCGAGCACGGCACCGTCTTCGTCCACCCCGGCCGCAACGAGGTCGCGGTCCTCAAGCAGTTCGAGACGGACTACGACGGCAGCCTCAAGGGTGCCGGCGACTCGACGCCCGCCAACGAGGCGCTCGCCATCGCCGGCCTCAGCTTCCTCGCCGAACAGGTCCAGCGCCGCCGCGTCAAGGACATCCTGATGCTGGCCAACCACCCCGCCCGCAAGGGCCTCGACTCCCCGCACGAGATCCGTGCCTGGCGCGACGCGACCCCGGCGTCCCACCAGATCGCCGTCGGTTTCGAGGGCGCCCCCGGCCACCAGGCCGGCGGCATCGAGAAGACGTACGGCATGGGCGTCGCACGCGGTCTGTACGACAACAGCCCGAGCGCCAACTCCTTCGCCGGCTACCCGCTGGAGAGCTACCGCACCTGGGGCGGCTTCGACTGGATGACCGCCACCGTCGGCGGCCTGTGGGACAGCCTCCTCGCCGAGGGCAAGCCCTGGTGGATCACCGCCAACTCCGACTCCCACCAGGTCTACACGGACACCGCCGTGCGCGGCGGACCGGACAGCGACTTCAACCTCAACGGCCGGCACACCGACCCGGTCTACGGCGGCAGGATCGACACCACCCAGGGCGACTACTGGCCCGGCCAGTACAGCCGTACGCACGTCGGCTCCGACGGGTTCTCCTACGCGGCCGTGATGGACGGCATCCGCGCCGGCCGGGTCTGGGTCGACCACGGGCAGCTCATCAGCGGTCTCGACGCGCGGGTCTCCGGCGGCGGCCGCTGGGCGACCCTCGGCGGCGCGCTGCACGTACGCAAGGGCACGCGGGTCACCCTGACCGTGGACCTCGGACTGGCCGACGGCCCCAACTGGGCCGGCTTCGTACCGAAGCTGGCGCGCGTCGACGTCATCCAGGGCGATGTGACGGGCGCGGCCTCCGACCGGGACACGCTCATCGCCCCCACCGCGCGGGTCGCCAAGTCCTACGAGGTGAACAAGTCGTCCGGCACGGTCCGCCTCACCTACGACCTCGGCACCGTCGACCGCCCGGTGTACGTCCGTCTGCGCGGCACCGACGGCAACCGCTCCGCCGTCGGCCTGCGGGGCGCCTCGGTCGACCCGGTGGGTCCGGCCGTGGACGTCCTCGGCGACGCCGACCCGTGGAAGGACCTGTGGTTCTACTCCAACCCGGTGTGGGTCCTCCCGTCGTGAGCGAGCTGTACGTCGTCGGAGTCGACACCGGCCATACGGGCGCCCTGCGGGAGGCCGACCATCTGCTGCGCTCGCTCGCCGCGGAACTCGGCCTGCCCGCGGACGCGCTGGGCTGCACGCACCACGTACGGGACGGGCGGCGGCCGCACATGGCGCTGTCCTTCGCCGTGCCGTCGGAGCGGGCGGCCCGTGCGGCCTGGCAGCGGCTCACGGAGACCGGCTCCGGCGTGTCCGGCACCGGCACCGGCACCGTCCTCGGTGCCGGTGCCGGTAAGGGCGGTGCGGTGGGTGCCGGTCCTGACGCTGGGGCCGGTGCCCTCCTGGGTGCCGCCTTCGGCGAGGAGCGGCACGGGCCCGACGAGCTCGCGGCCGGAGCCGCCCACGCGGCCGCCGAACACGGGGCGCGCACGGGCGGCCGTGCCGTCCTGTACCCGGGTGCCGGCGCCGTCACCGGAGTGCTGACCGTCGGGCGCCTGCTGGAGGTCTCCGCGGTGGACCGGGTCACCGTGCTCGGTTCCCCCGAGGGGGCCGCTCCGGAGGCGGAGCTGGTCACCCGCGACCACGTGCGCCCGGAGTGGCGCGACCGCCCGCGCGGCCGCCCGCCCAGTCCGGCCGCCCCCGGGGGCCCGGGGGCCCGGCGGGGGGCGGGGGCGGCCCCCCCCCGCGCCCCCCCCCCAGCCCGGGGGCGCGGCGC
>NZ_JBHYXD010000157.1:0-12053 GCF_042751995.1 Streptomyces sp. NPDC059371
GGCGCGGGCGGGCCCCCCCCCCGCCCCCCCGCGCCCCCGGTCCCGGGGGCCCCCGCCGCGCCCGTCGTGCACCCGGCTCCCCCGTACATGTCGGATTCCTGCCGGCTCCCCTCGCCCCGGTCGTGCTTGGGTTGACCCCATGACCGACACCGAGCGACTCCGCGGCTCCGCCCTCGCCTTCCGCGCCCTGCACGTGCCCGGCCGGCCCCTCGTCCTGGCGAACGCCTGGGACGCGGTGAGCGCCCGGATCGTCGAGGACGCGGGCGCCGCGGCGGTGGCGACGACCAGCGCGGGCCTCGCCTGGACGCTGGGAGCGGCGGACGGGGACCGGCTGGACAGGGAGGACGCGCTCGCGGCCGTCGCGCGGATCACCGCCGTGGTCCGGGTGCCGGTCAGCGCGGACATCGAGAGCGGGTACGCGTCCGACGCCACGGGCCTGGGGGACACCGTCCGGGCGGTGCTCGCGGCGGGCGCGGTGGGCGTCAACATCGAGGACGCCCTGTACGAGGAGGGGGCCGGGCCGCTGCGTCCGCGGGCGGAGCAGGCGGAGCGCATCGCGGCGGTCCGCGCGGCCGCCGACGCGGCGGAGGTTCCCCTGTTCGTCAACGCCCGCATCGACACGTTTCTGCGCGGCGCGGGCGGAGTGGAGGAGACCCTGGAGCGGGCCGCCGCCTTCCTGGCGGCGGGAGCCGACGGGATCTTCGTCCCCGGAACCGTCGATCCGGCGACCGTGAAGGCGCTCGTCGAGGGCATCGAAGGCCCCCTGAACATCCTGGTGGGCCCCGGGGCGCCGTCCGTGCACGAGCTGGCCGCACTCGGCGTGGCCCGGATCAGCGCGGGGTCGAGCATCGCGGCGGCGGCGCACGCCCTGGTCCGGCGTGCCGCGCGGGAGCTGCTGGGCACGGGGACCTGCGAGAGCCTGACCGGCGGGTTCGACTACGCCGGCCTCAACGCCCTGATGGGACGCGCCGGCTGACGGCACCCGCGCCGGTTCAGCAGGTGCCCCGCATGAGCTCCGCCAGGTCGTGGTCCAGGTCCACCTGGAGGTGCTCGAGGCCGACCGGCACCAGCTCGGTGGTCTGCTGGAGGAAGGTCCGCACCTCGCCCGAGCGCACATGGATGACGGCGGTGCCCTCGGGGGCGTGGAACTCCAGGACGGTGCGGTCGAAGCCGTACGGCCGCACCCGTACGTCGCCGTACCCCACCGGGTCCTCCAGGCCCGACACCAGCAGTTCCCGGGCGAAGGTCCAGCAGACCTCGATGCCTTCGAGCGTTGCGGGGGCCGGGAATGTCATGCGGACGGCGAACGGGTCGGTCCGGTCGTAGTGCAGCGTGGCCGGAATGCTCGGCA
This sequence comes from Streptomyces sp. NPDC059371, assembly GCF_042751995.1. Lineage (NCBI taxonomy): Bacteria > Bacillati > Actinomycetota > Actinomycetes > Kitasatosporales > Streptomycetaceae > Streptomyces > Streptomyces sp. NPDC059371. Next base: position 1,352 of record NZ_JBHYXD010000157.1, read on the forward strand.
TCCGCGGCGCGGCGGCGACGAGGCGGGCCTCTACGGGCTGCTCGATGGCGGTGGACAACGCCTTGCTCCCTTGTGACGGCTGGACGAACTCCGGGCGGATGAAGCCGGTCAATTGAAGAGACGGAAGAATGACCCGGCGCGTGCACCTCTGACCCGAGTGACCTCTGTCACCGAGGTCATGCACCGGGAGATCCACTTTCCCCGATCGTGGTGATCCTTGTCGGAGATCGCGGTGATCCCTTTCCGTTCCGCACGCACCCGACACCGAAGAGGACACCCGGGCGGCCCCCGAGGTTCCCGCCGGAGGCCATCTGGACGCGATCGGGGGAGTGGACTAGCTTCGCCCGCCATGAGGGGCTTGGGGAAGACGAGACGCAGGGGCCGTACGGTCGGCGTGGGTTCGGCGGCGGCCGCACTGGCCGCGGCGCTGGTGGTGGCGGTACCGGCGGTGGCCGCGCCCGCGCGGACGCACGAGCCGGCGCGGACCCCGCACTGGGCGCTCAAGGACACCGGCACGGACGCGCGCCTGCGCGGACTGTCGGCCGTCGGCCGGGACACCGCGTGGGTGGCGGGCTCGAAGGGCACCGTGCTGCGCACCACCGACGGCGGCACGGTCTGGCGGAACGTGTCGCCGCCCGGCGCCGCGGACCTGGAGTTCCGCGACATCGAGGCGTTCGACGCCCGGCGTGCCGTGGTCCTGGCCATCGGCGAGGGCGAGGCGTCCCGCGTCTACCGGACCGAGGACGGCGGCGCCACGTGGACCGAGTCCTTCCGCAACACCGACGCTCACGCCTTCTACGACTGCCTCACGTTTCTCGACCGGCGGCACGGTCTGGCGATGAGCGACCCGGTGGACGGCAGGTTCCGCATCCTGTCGACCGGCGACGGCGGCCGTACCTGGAAGGTGCTGCCCGGCGACGGCATGCCCGCCGCCGAGGACGGCGAGGCGGGCTTCGCCGCGAGCGGCCAGTGTCTGGTCGGCTCGGGACCCCGCGACGTGTGGCTGGCCACGGGAGGCGGGGCGCACGCGCGCGTGCTGCACTCCGCGGACCGCGGACTGACCTGGACCGCCACCGGCACCCCGGTCCCCGCGGGCGACCCGGCGCGCGGCGTCTTCGCCCTCGCCTTCCGCGACCGCGTCCACGGAATCGCGGTGGGCGGCGACTACCGCGCCGACCAGCCCTCACCGCGGGCCGCGGCGATCACCCCCGACGGCGGCCGCACCTGGACCACCGCGGACCGGCCCCCGCCCGCCTACCGCTCCGGCGTCACCTGGCTTCCGCACAGCCGCACCGCGGCCCTCGCGGTCGGCCCCACCGGCACCGACCTGACCACCGACGGCGGCCGGACCTGGCGCACCCTCGACACCGGCTCGTACGACACCGTGGACTGCACCCCGGACCTGGGCTGCTGGGCCTCCGGGGAGAAGGGACGCGTCGCCAGGCTGGAGCGTTGAGCCGCGGGGAGGCTCCTCAGCCGAGGGTCTCGCGGTAGCGCTCCAGGCCCGGTGCCGTCTTCGTCGCCACGAACTCGGTGACGCGGTAGGCGCACACGCCCGCGGCGACGAACGGGTCGCCCGCGGCGATCTCCTCGATCCGCGCCCGGTCCTCCGCGACGGCCAGGATCACCCCGCCGTCGCGGGGATTCTTGCGCCCCGAGGCGAGGAAGGTCCCGGCCGCGTACTGCTCGTCCAGCCAGGCGACATGCGCCTCCAGGACGGCGTCGACGGCATCGAGCGGCGCGGTGTAGGACAACTCCAGCACGAACATGATCGCGACCCTACGCCCGCCGTCCGGCCGCCCGGTCTCCACCCGGGCGGGGACCGGCCCGTAGGCTCGTTCGCATCATGACGATCGTGAGCATTCCGGCGGGCTGGCCCGTCACCGAGGAACAAGCCCGGGCCGTACAGGACGAGTTGCGCGAGCGGGTGGTCCTCGACGAGCCGGGCCCGCCGCCCGGCACCGGCCACGTGACCGGCGTCGACGTCGCCTACGACGACGAGCGGGACGTCGTCGTCGCGGCCGCCGTCGTCCTCGACGCGGCGACCCGCGAGGTCGTGGCGGAGGCCACCGCCGTCGGCAGGGTCTCCTTCCCGTACGTCCCCGGACTGCTCGCCTTCCGTGAGATCCCGACCGTCATGGCCGCGCTGGACGCCCTGCCCCGCCCGCCCGGTCTGGTCGTCTGCGACGGGTACGGACTCGCCCACCCCCGCCGCTTCGGCCTCGCCAGCCACCTCGGCGTCCTCACCGGACTCCCTACGATCGGGGTCGCCAAGAACCCGTTCACCTTCTCCTACGAGGAGCCGGGCGCCCGGCGCGGCAGCGCCTCACCACTGCTCGCGGGCACCGACGAGGTGGGCCGCGCGCTGCGCACCCAGGACGGGATCAAGCCCGTGTTCGTGTCCGTCGGCCACCGCGTGGACCTCGGCAACGCCTGCGCCCACACCCTCGCGCTCACCCCGAAGTACCGCCTGCCGGAATCCACCCGCCGCGCGGACTCCCTGTGCCGCCAGGCTCTCCGGCAGGCGACGTCCTGACACCGCCCACCCGTCGCCCCACCCGTCGACCCGCCCGCGTACGTGCGCACGTGAGTACGGCTCCTGAGTACCCGTACGGATGTACGGCCGTGCGGCGACCGGCAGGCTGATCCGCATGACGACGCACCAGGCATCGAACCCCACCGCCGAACCCGCGCGGACCGACGGGCGCGCGGTGACGGCCGCGCTGGTCCTCGCCGTTCCGGCCGGCCTCGCCTGGATCGGCGGGATGATCTACACGGTGATCGCCTGGACGTCGTGAGGATCGCCCGATCCTCACGGTCGTCTCAGGCCCTGCGGGCACGGCCTAGCGCACCGCCGCCACCCGGAAGGTGATCCCGGCCGCGCTCAGCCGTTCCAGGAGCGCGTCGCCCATCGCCACCACGGGGGTGACCTGTCCGGACGTCTTCGGCAGCTCGTCGAGTGCCAGCGACAGGGCGGACTCCGCGAGCATCTTCGCCGTCTCGCCGTAGCCGGGGTCGCCGCCCGAGACCTCGGTGAACACGCGCCGGCCGCCGCCCTCGCCCACGAACCGCACCGAGAACCAGCTCTTCGCTCGGCGCTCGGCGCTCGGCCCCTCGCCCGGCTTGATCCGGTCGGACAGCCAGCGGCGCGCGGGCGGAACCTGGGCGGCGGCGAAGAGCGCGCTCACCCCGGCGATCCCGCCCAGGGCGATGGGCAGCCGCTCGACGGCCGCGTAGTGGCGGTAGCGGAAGTCCGGCCCGTACCGCGCCAGGGCCCGCGCCGAGCGCTGCACCACCTGGGCGTCGATCGTGGGCAGCGGCAGCGCCCACGCCCCGACCTCCTTGGCGAACCGCGGCGCCCCCAGCGGGGCCTCGACCCGCCGCCCCATCAGGCGCGGTTCGTGGTGCCTGCGTTCCCGCGCCGCGGCCAGCATGTGCCGGCCGCGCGCGAACTGGTTGAGGGCGGAGGCGAACGTGCCGCCCGAGAACATCGCCTGGGAGCGCACGAATCCCTCCACCCTCAGCGGCACGTCCTCCGGGAGCTGCCGAACGGTGAACCAGGCGCCCAGGTCGTGCGGGATCGAGTCGAAGCCGCAGGCGTGCACGAGCCGCGCGCCCGTCTCCCGCGCGCGTGCGTCGTGCCGCACGTACATCAGGTCCACGAACTCGGGCTCGCCGGTCAGGTCCAGATAGTCGGTCCCGGCGTCCGCGCAGGCGGCCACCAGATCCTCCCCGTAGGTGATGTACGGCCCCACGGTCGAGGCCACCACGCGCGCCTGCCGGGCGAGCTCGCCCACCGAGTCCGGGTCCGTCACGTCCGCCCGCAGCACACCGGGTGCGCCGCCGAGCCGCTCCCGCAGCCGTTCCAGCTTCTCGGCACTGCGTCCGGCGATCGCCCACCGCAGTCCCTCGGGCGCGTGAGCGGCCAGATATTCCGCGGTGAGCTCCCCGACGAACCCCGTGGCTCCGAAGAGCACGATGTCGTACGCGCGGTCCGGCTCGTTCATCCTGCTCATGACACCCTCCACCACTGTGGGCTGCGCTCGAACGTGCGGCCCGCGCCACGTCGTGCGCGAAGCGCCGTTGTCGGTGGCTGAGGCTAGCGTGAGGTACGAACAGCCGGACGACGAGGTGGTACGAACAGGCCGGAGGCAGCCGTGGCCGTGTCGCAAAACGCGCTGAAAAAGTGGCAGAAGGTGCGTGGATTCGCGCTCGGCCTGCCCGGCGCCTCGGAGGAGTTCCCCTGGGGCGAGACCGTCGCGAAGGTCAACTCGAAGGTCTTCGTCTTCCTCGGTCTCGACGACGGCAGTCACCCGCTCGGCGTCACGATGAAGCTCAAGGACGAGGCGGCGCACGCCCACGCGCTCACCTCGCCCGGCGCGGAGCCCGCCGGGTACGGACTGGGGAAGGCCGGCTGGGTGCGCGTACCCCTGGAGGAGCAGGGGGCCCCGGCGGCGGAGCTGCTGTGCGACTGGGTCGAGGAGAGCTATCGCGTGATAGCACCCAAAAGGCTGATAGCCGAGCTGGACCAGCGCTGATCGCGACGCCGGTCGGCGGTGTCGCCGATCCGGAGCCCGGTCCCGAAGCCGGAATTTAACTAAGCGCTTGCTCGTCAGGGGCTTGCCCGGAGTGGAACACGTTCTTAACATCACTGATGTCACATCAGTGGTGTCACAGTGCTGGGGGCTTGATGACAGCGACAGGAACGCCGGGGCACGGCCCCCTCGCCGGGGTGCGCGTGGTCGAGCTGGCGGGCATCGGTCCCGGCCCGTTCGCCGCCATGCTGCTGGCCGACCTCGGAGCGGACGTCGTCCGGGTGGACCGGCCCGGCGGCGCCGGGATCGGCGTCGACCCGGCCCACGACATCACCAACCGCAACAAGCGGTCCGTGCTCGTCGACCTCAAGGCCGGGGACGGCCCGTCCCGCGTCCTCGACCTGGCCGAACGGGCCGACATCCTGATCGAGGGCTACCGCCCCGGCGTCGCCGAGCGGCTCGGCGTGGGCCCCGAGGACTGCCGGGCCCGCAACCCGCGGCTCGTCTACGGCCGGATGACGGGATGGGGCCAGGAAGGCCCGCTCGCCCAGCGCGCCGGGCACGACATCGCCTACATCGCGCTCACCGGCACCCTCGGCATGATCGGCGACCCGGACGGGCCCCCGGCGGTCCCGGCGAACCTCCTCGGCGACTACGCGGGCGGCTCGCTCTACCTCGTCGTGGGTCTCCTCGCCGCCCTGCACCACGCCCGCGCCACCGGCACCGGACAGGTCGTGGACGCGGCCATCGTCGACGGCACCGCGCACCTCTCGACGATGATCCACGGCATGATCGCGGCGGGCGGCTGGCAGGACCGGCGCGCCGCCAACCTCCTCGACGGCGGCTGCCCCTACTACGGGACCTACGAGACCGCCGACGGCCGGCACATGGCCGTCGGCCCCCTGGAGCAGCGCTTCTACGACCGGTTCGTCGACCTGCTCGGCATCCCCGAACTCGGGCCCGCCCACAAGGACCCGGCCCGGTGGGAGGAACTGCGCGGGGCGGTCGCCGACCGCTTCAGGACCCGTACGAGAGACGAGTGGACCGCCGTCTTCGAGGGCAGCGACGCGTGTGTGGCGCCGGTCCTGTCCCTGCGTGAGGCACCCGGCCATCCGCATCTCGCCGCCCGGGGCACGTTCGTGGACCACGGCGGCATCACCCAGCCCGCCCCCGCGCCGCGCTTCTCGGTCACTCCCACCTCGGTCCGCGGCGGGCCCGCCCTGCCGGGCGCCGACACCGCGGACGTGGCCCGCGACTGGGACGTACCCGGACTGACGAAGGACGGCGGATGACGACATTCCCCCGGCCGCTCGTTCCCGGATTCCCCCGGCCGCTCGTACCCGGCCGGGGCCCGGCGCCCGCTCGCGCCCGCGTGAGCCCCGGTACCGCCCTCTCCGAAGGTTCCCGTACACACTCCAGGAAGGCGCTTCCCGCATGAAGCGGCAGATCTTCACCGCCGAGCACGACGCGTTCCGCGAGACCGTGCGCACCTTCCTCGCCAAGGAGGTGCTGCCCCACTACGAGCAGTGGGAGAAGGACGGCATCGTCTCCCGCGAGGCCTGGCGGGCGGCCGGGAAGCAGGGCCTCCTCGGACTCGCCGTGCCCGAGGAGTACGGAGGCGGCGGCGACACCGACTTCCGCTACAGCGCCGTGCTCGCCGAGGAGTTCACGCGCGCGGGAGCGGCCGGCCTGGCCCTCGGGCTGCACAACGACATCATCGGCCCGTATCTGACCGGCCTCGCCACCGAGGAGCAGAAGCGGCGCTGGCTGCCCGGCTTCTGCGACGGCTCGATCATCACCGCGATCGCGATGACCGAACCCGGCGCCGGCTCCGACCTCCAGGGCGTCACGACGCACGCCGAGGACAACGGCGACCACTTCCTGCTCAACGGCTCCAAGACCTTCATCTCCAACGGCATCCTCGCCGACCTGGTGATCGTGGTCGCCAGGACCACCCCCGAGGGCGGGGCGCGCGGACTGTCGCTGCTCGTCGTCGAGCGGGGCATGGAGGGCTTCGAGCGCGGCCGCAACCTCGACAAGATCGGCCAGAAGTCGCAGGACACCGCGGAGTTGTTCTTCAACGACGTCCGCGTGCCCAAGGAGAACCTGCTCGGCGAACCGAACGGCGCGTTCATCCACCTGATGACCAACCTCGCGCAGGAGCGCATGGGCATCGCCGTCGCCGCCATCGCCGGGGCCGAACACCTGCTGGAGATCACCACCGAGTACGTGAAGGAGCGCGAGGCGTTCGGACGGCCGCTCGCGAAGCTCCAGCACATCCGCTTCGAGATAGCCGAGATGGCCACCGAGTGCGCCGTCACCCGCACCTTCCTCGACCGCTGCATCGTCGACCACTCGGACAGCGAACTCGACGCGGTGCACGCCTCGATGGCCAAGTGGTGGGCGACCGAACTTCAGAAGCGCGTGGCCGACCGCTGCCTTCAACTGCACGGCGGCTACGGCTATATGACGGAGTACCGGGTCGCACGGGCCTTCACCGACGGACGCATCCAGACCATCTACGGCGGGACGACCGAGATCATGAAGGAGATCATCGGCCGCTCCCTGCTCGGCTAAACCCTCCTCGAAAGGCTTACCAGTGAGCACCGAAGCGTACGTGTACGACGCGATCCGCACCCCGCGCGGTCGCGGCAAGCAGAACGGCTCCCTGCACGGAACGAAGCCCATCGACCTCGTCGTCGGGCTCATCCACGAGGTGCAGCGCCGCTTCCCCGGCCTCGACCCGGCCGCCATCGACGACATCGTGCTCGGTGTCGTCGGCCCGGTCGGCGACCAGGGCTCCGACATCGCCCGGATCGCGGCCATCGCCGCCGGACTGCCCGACACGGTGGCCGGCGTCCAGGAGAACCGCTTCTGTGCCTCGGGCCTCGAAGCCGTCAACATGGCCGCGATGAAGGTCCGTTCGGGCTGGGAGGACCTCGTTCTCGCGGGCGGCGTCGAGTCGATGTCGCGGGTGCCGATGGCCTCGGACGGCGGCGCCTGGTTCGCCGACCCGATGACCAACCTGGCCACCAACTTCGTGCCGCAGGGCATCGGCGCCGACCTCATCGCCACCATCGAGGGCTTCTCCCGCCGCGACGTCGACGAGTACGCGGCCCTCTCCCAGGAGCGCGCGGCCGCCGCCGTGAAGGACGGCCGCTTCGAGCGGTCCGTCGTCCCGGTCCAGGACCGCGCCGGTCTCACCGTCCTCGACCACGACGAGTTCCTGCGCCCCGGCACCACCGCCGACTCGCTGGCGAAGCTGAAGCCGTCGTTCGCGGACATCGGTGAACTGGGCGGCTTCGACGCGGTCGCGCTGCAGAAGTACCACTGGGTCGAGAAGATCGACCACGTCCACCACGCGGGCAACTCCTCCGGCATCGTGGACGGCGCCTCGCTGGTCGCCATCGGCTCCAAGGAGGTCGGCGAGCGCTACGGCCTGACCCCCCGCGCGCGGATCGTCGCCGCCGCCGTGTCCGGCTCCGAGCCGACCATCATGCTCACCGGTCCCGCGCCCGCGGCCCGCAAGGCGCTCGCCAAGGCCGGCCTGACCATCGACGACATCGACCTCGTCGAGATCAACGAGGCCTTCGCGGCCGTCGTCCTGCGCTTCGTGAAGGACATGGGCCTGTCGCTGGACAAGGTCAACGTCAACGGCGGCGCCATCGCCCTCGGCCACCCCCTCGGCGCCACCGGCGCGATGATCCTCGGCACCCTCGTCGACGAACTGGAGCGCCAGGACAAGCGCTACGGCCTCGCCACCCTGTGCGTGGGCGGCGGCATGGGCATCGCCACGATCGTCGAACGCGTCTGACCTTCCCAACGGATCAAGGATCTACGGAGCATCCCCTGATGAGCACTGAGCCCACCACCATCCGCTGGGAACAGGACGAGACCGGCGTCGTCACCCTCGTCCTCGACGATCCCGACCAGTCCGCCAACACCATGAACGCGGCGTTCCGCGCCTCCCTCGCCGCGGTCACCGACCGCCTGGAGGCAGAGAAGGACTCGATCCGCGGCGTCATCCTCACCTCAGCCAAGAAGACCTTCTTCGCGGGCGGCGATCTGCGCGACCTCATCCGGGTCACGCCTGAGACCGCCCAGGACCTCTTCGACGGCGGCCTCGCCATCAAGCGCAACCTGCGCCGCATCGAGACCCTGGGCAAGCCGGTCGTCGCCGCGATCAACGGCGCGGCCCTGGGCGGCGGCTTCGAACTCGCCCTCGCCTGCCACCACCGGGTCGCCCTCGACACCTCCGGCACCAAGATCGGCTGCCCCGAGGTCACGCTCGGCCTGCTCCCCGGAGGCGGCGGAGTCGTCCGCACCGTACGCCTGCTGGGCATCGCCGACGCCCTGCTGAAGGTCCTCCTCCAGGGCACGCAGTACAACGCGACGCGCGCCCGGGACAACGGCCTCGTCCACGAGGTGGCCGCCACCCCCGAGGAACTGCTCGCCAAGGCCCGCGCGTTCATCGACGCCAACCCCGAGTCGCAGCAGCCCTGGGACAAGCCCGGCTACCGCATCCCCGGCGGCACCCCGTCGAACCCGAAGTTCGCGGCCAACCTGCCCGCCTTCCCGGCCAGCCTGCGCAAGCAGACCAACGGAGCGCCCTACCCGGCCCCGCGCAACATTCTCGCGGCCGCCGTCGAGGGCTCCCAGGTCGACTTCGAGACGGCCCAGGTCATCGAGGCCCGCTACTTCGTCGAGCTGGCCGCGGGCCAGACCTCGAAGAACATGATCCAGGCCTTCTTCTTCGACCTCCAGGCCGTCAACTCCGGCGCCAACCGCCCCAAGGGCGTCGAGCCGCGCCCGGTCCGCAGGGCCGCCGTCCTCGGCGCCGGGATGATGGGCGCGGGCATCGCCTACTCGTGCGCCCTCGCGGGCATCGAGGTCGTCCTCAAGGACGTGACGGCCGAAGCGGCGGCCAAGGGCAAGGCGTACGCCGAGAAGCTCTGCGCCAAGGCGGTCTCCCGGGGACGTACGACCCAGGAGAAGGCCGACGCGCTGCTCGCCCGCATCACGCCCACCGCCGACCCGAACGACCTCGCGGGCTGCGACGCCGTCATCGAGGCCGTCTTCGAGGACACCGCGCTCAAGCACAAGGTGTTCCAGGAGATCCAGAACATCGTCGAGCCCGACGCCCTGCTCTGCTCCAACACCTCCACCCTGCCGATCACCGCCCTCGCCGAAGGCGTCGAGCGGCAGGAGGACTTCATCGGGCTGCACTTCTTCTCGCCCGTCGACAAGATGCCGCTGGTGGAGATCATCAAGGGCGAGCGCACCGGCGACGAGGCACTGGCCCGCGCCTTCGACCTGGTCCGCCAGATCAAGAAGACCCCGATCGTCGTCAACGACTCGCGGGGCTTCTTCACCTCCCGGGTCATCGGGCACTTCATCAACGAGGGCGTGGCGATGGTCGGCGAGGGCATCGAGCCCGCCTCCGTCGAGCAGGCCGCCGCCCAGGCCGGCTACCCGGCGAAGGTCCTCTCCCTCATGGACGAGCTGACCCTCACCCTGCCGCGCAAGATCCGCAAGGAGTCCAAGCAGGCCGTCGAGGAGGCGGGCGGCACCTGGGAGACCCACCCGGCCGAGGCCGTCATCGACCGCATGGTGGACGAGTTCGAGCGCCCCGGACGCAGCGGGGGAGCGGGCTTCTACGAGTACGGCGAGGACGGCGGGCGCGGTCTGCTCTGGCCCGGTCTGCGCGAGCACTTCACCAAGCCGGGATACGAGATCCCGTTCGAGGACATGAAGGAGCGCATGCTCTTCTCCGAGGCGCTGGACACCGTCCGGCTCCTGGAGGAGGGCGTCCTGACCTCCGTCGCCGACGCCAACATCGGTTCCGTCTTCGGGATCGGCTTCCCGGGCTGGACCGGCGGTGTCCTGCAGTACATCAACGGCTACGAGGGCGGGACCGGTACGGGACCGGCCGCGTTCGTGGCCCGCGCGCGGGAGCTCGCCGAGCGCTATGGCGACCGTTTCCTCCCGCCGGCGCTGCTCGTCGAGAAGGCGGAGAAGGGCGAGCGGTTCGCCGACGCGTCCTGATCCGGGCCGACGCCTGATCCGGGCCGAGGAAAATAAAGGTAAAGATAAACAGGGGAGGGGCGACCAAGAGGGCAAAACCAAGAAAACCAGGGGGGGGAAGGGGGCACATGTCAAAAACCCCC
>NZ_JBHYXD010000158.1:0-11896 GCF_042751995.1 Streptomyces sp. NPDC059371
CTGCGCCCCTGGGGTTTTTTTGGGGGGGGGGGGGGGGGGCGCCCCCCCCCGGTATGGGTCGGGTAGGGGCGGAGGGGGCGAAGAACTCCCCCCGCACCGCACCGCGTCAGACGTGCTTCTTGATCTCCCGGTGGGCCAGCGAGCGCTGGTGGACCTCGTCGGGACCGTCCGCGAGCTTCAGGGTCCGCGCGGCGGCCCACAGCTCCGCCAGCGGGAAATCCTGGCTGACACCACCCGCACCGTGCAGCTGGACCGCCTTGTCGAGGATGTCCACCACCGCACGCGGAGTGGCGATCTTGATGGCCTGGATCTCGGTGTGGGCACCCTTGTTGCCGACCGTGTCCATCATCCACGCGGTCTTCAGCACCAGCAGACGAAGCTGCTCGACGGCCACCCGCGCGTCGGCGATCCAGTTCTGCACGACCCCCTGCTGCGCCAGCGGCTTGCCGAACGCCGTACGGGACACCGCCCGGCGGCACATCAGCTCGATGGCCCGCTCGGCCATGCCGATCAGCCGCATGCAGTGGTGGATCCGGCCCGGACCGAGCCGCGCCTGCGCGATGGCGAAACCGCCGCCCTCCTCGCCGATCAGGTTGCTCGCCGGGACCCGGACGTGGTCGAAGACGACCTCCGCGTGCCCGCCGTGCGAGTGGTCCTCGTAGCCGTACACCTGCATCGCGCGCCGGACGACGAGACCCGGGGTGTCGCGCGGGACCAGGATCATCGACTGCTGACGACGGATGTCGGCGCCGTCCGGATCCGTCTTGCCCATCACGATGAAGATCTTGCAGTCGGGGTTCATCGCCCCGGAGATGTACCACTTGCGGCCGGTGATGACGTATTCGTCGCCGTCCCGCTCGATCAGCGTGGTGATGTTCGTGGCGTCGGAGGACGCGACCTCCGGCTCGGTCATCGCGAACGCGGAACGGATCTCCCCGGCGAGCAGCGGCTCCAGCCACTGCTTGCGCTGCGCCTCGTCACCGAACTGGGAGAGCACCTCCATGTTGCCGGTGTCGGGAGCGGCACAGTTCAGCGCGGTGGGCGCCAGGTGCGGGCTGCGGCCGGTGATCTCGGCGAGCGGCGCGTACTGGAGGTTGGTCAGCCCGGCGCCGTACTCCGAGTCCGGCAGGAAGAGGTTCCACAGACCCTGCCTGCGGGCCTCGGCCTTCAGCTCGCCGACCACGGCGGGCGTGTCCCACGGCGAGGCCAGCAGGGCGCGCTGCTCCTCCGCGACCGCCTCCGCCGGATAGACGTACTCGTCCATGAAGGCGAGCAGCTTCCCGCGCAGCTCTTCGGTGCGCGCGTCGAATGCGAAGTCCATGACGGATCAGCCTTCCTGAAGGGTGGTCAGGCCGTGCTCGATGAAGACGGGGACCAGCTCGCCGATGCGGTCGAAGCCCGCGCCGACCGTCTGGCCCTTGGTGTAGCGGTAGTGGATACCCTCCAGGATCACGGCGAGCTTGAACCAGGCGAAGGCCGTGTACCAGGAGACCGCGGAGACGTCGCGCCCCGAGCGCGCGGCGTACCGCTCGACGATCTCGGTCGCCTCGGGATGTCCGGCGGCCGAAGCGGTCGTGCTGATGGGGGAGTCGGGCAGCTCCAGGCGCGTGCTGTACATGACGAGCAGACCGAGGTCGGTGAGCGGATCGCCGAGTGTGGACATCTCCCAGTCCAGGATCGCCCTGATCCGGTCGTCGGGCCCGATCAGCACGTTGTCGAGGCGGTAGTCGCCGTGCACGACGGTGGGCGCGGGGGAGGTGGGCAGTTCGCGGCCCAGGGCGGCGTGCAGTTCGTCGATGCCGACGAGTTCGCGGTTGCGGGAGGCGTCCAACTGCTTGCCCCAGCGCCGCAGTTGCCGGTCGAGGAAGCCCTCGGGGCGGCCGAAGTCAGCGAGGCCGACCGCGGCGGGGTCCACCGCGTGCAGCTCGACCAGGGTGTCCACGAGACCGAGTACGGCATCGCGCGTGCGCTGCGGGCCGAGCGGGGCGAGCTGGTCGGCGGTGCGGAAGGGGGTGCCCTCGACGAACTCCATGACGTAGAACGGGGCGCCGAGCACCGACTCGTCCTCGCACAGCAGCACGGGGTCCGGGACCGGCACGGCCGTCGGGTGCAGCGCGCTGATCACCCGGTGCTCGCGCTTCATGTCGTGCGCCGTGGCCAGCACGTGGCCCAGCGGGGGCCGTCGTACGACCCAGCGGGAGGTGCCGTCGGAGACCGCGTAGGTGAGGTTCGACCGTCCGCCCTCGATCAGTCGGCCGGTCAGCGCGCCGTTCACCAGTCCGGGCCGCTCACGGTCGAGCAGGGCTCGCAGCCGGTCGAGATCGAGACCTGGCGGGTGGTCCGGGCTCATCTGTTGCTCCTCAGCACGCGGGTAACGGGACATGACCATGATGCCGACCAGTCGGTATGTCGTCCAGCGGCTGCACCAAACGTGATCGGCGTCTCGCCCCGGGAACACCCCCGTGGGGGAGCCGGCCGGGATGCCGGGGCGGCCCGCGCCGCGGGGGAGTCCGCCGGTGCGCCGGGGCGCCCACGCCCGCGGGAAGCCGGTGCCTCAGAACACCAGGGCCACGGCGAACACGGCCAGCGCCACCGTGCACAGGACCGCCGCCGTCGCGTGCCGGGGCGCGAGCGCGGCCGGACCCGTGCGGTCCGCGGCGGCCAGGGTGCGGATGCGGCGGTGGGCGAGGGCCAGGAACGCCAGCCACGCGAGGCAGCAGAACGCGAACGCCACGATCCCGGCGGCCGAGTCCCGCTCGTGCAGGGCCGCCTTCGCGGCGAGCACGGCGGCGACCGTGCTGGAGAGGGTCGTACGGCGCCACGCCAGCCGTGTGCGCTCCGGCTGGAGGCCCGGATCGCGCTCCTGGCCGGGCGGGGTGGTCATCCCGCCCAGCCGACGAGGACGACGACGACCATCGCGATCGCGACGACCGCGACGACCGCGCTCAGCACCGCGGGGAAGCGCGACACGGGCAGGTCCTCGCCGCGCCGCATCGCCCGCTCGCAGCGCACCCAGTGATTGACGGCACGCAGCGCGCACAGCACGCCCGCCGCCAGCAGCGCCAGGGCGAGACCCGCCCGCCAGGCCCAGCGCAGGTCCGGCAGGAACTGGTCCACCGCGAAGCCGCCGCCGATGAGTGCGAGCGCCGTGCGCAGCCAGGCCAGGAAGGTCCGCTCGTTGGCCAGCGAGAACCGGTAGTCCGGGGTGCTGCCCTCGGACCGGATCTCCTGCGGCGCGAACCACAACCGGACATTGCGCACGAGTTCGATCACGCCCCGGACCCTACCGGGCAGCCTCGCGCGGGGCTCCTCCGGTGCCGCCCCGGCGGCGCTCGCCGGACGGATCAGTCCATCGCCCGGTAGTCCGTGAGCCGTTCGTAGGCGGCCAGTCCGTCCGGCACCCACGTCCACTCGTCCAGGCGGCGCTCCACCTCGCCGTCGGTGAGAAAGTCGTGCCAGGCCACCTCCTCCGCCTGCGGGTCCACCGGAAGCTCGCAGCGGACCTCGTACACGGCCGACCACCAGGTCGCGCCCGCCCCGTCGTCGTACAGGAACTTGAACAGGGGAGTCGGCCGGGGGAGCCCGGAGACGCCGAGTTCCTCCTCGGCCTCGCGGAGCGCCGCTTCGTCGTAGGACTCGCCCGCGCCGACGACCCCGCCCACGAACATGTCGTAGAACGAGGGGAACACCAGCTTGGTGGGCGTGCGCCGGTGGACGAAGACCCGGCCCCGGGCGTCCCGCGCCTCGATGAACACGCACCGGTGGCGCAGCCCGCGCGCGTACGCCTCCCCGCGCGGGGACTGCCCGATGATCTCGTCGTTCTCGTCCACGATGTCGAGGATCTCGTCAGCGGGATTCATGGGTTCCATCCAAGCAGTTCCCGCCTCCGCACCGCCTCCGCACCGCCTTCCCACCGGGTCCGCAGCGGGTGCGTGCACCGCCGTCGGAGTGGTGCGCGGGGCTCGGCGCGGCTGAAGGTGCTCGGTGGGACTGGAGGTGCTCAGTGGGGCTGGAGGTGCTCAGTGGGGCTGGAGGTCCCGCGAGCGCTCCGGTTCCGCCGTGCCCGAGGGCATCGCCGGGTGCATGCCCAGCAGGACGATCCCCGTCACGATGCCGGCGAGCCCCGCGGCCTGCCAGGCGAGGGCGCCCGGGTCGGTGCGGAGCTGGTCCCCGAGGAAGCCCACCCCGCAGGCGATCCCCGCCAGCGGCTGGGCGGCGGTCAGCGCGGGCAGCGACATGCGCAGCGGCGCGGTCTCGAAGGCGCTCTGGACGAGGATCAGCCCGGTCACACCGAGGACGACCACCGCGTACGGCTGCCAGCCGGTGAACAGTTCGGCCATTCCGCCCGCGCTGAACCGCTGGCCGCTCACCCGGGTCAGCGCGTCCTGCAGTCCGTACAGCAGGCCGGCGGCGGTGGCGAGCAGCACGGGTCCGGCGCTCAGCCGGGACCGTTTCGCGCAGGTGGTGAGCAGCAGCGCGAGCCCGACCACGATCCCGATGATCAGCCAGTGCCGCAGCGGGTCGTCGATGGCCTCGCCGCCCTGGGGCTGCCCGGCCACGATGAAGGCCGAGACGCCGCCCGCGAGCAGCAGCAGCCCGGCCCAGCCCTGCCGGCCCAGCGGCTGTTTCGTCTGGTGGCGGGAGAGCGCGAGCGCGAAGAGCAGATTGGTGGCGAGGAGCGGTTCCACCAGGGAGACCTCGCCGTTGCCGAGCGCGATCGCCCCGAGCACCATGCCGCACACCATCAGCCCGATGCCGCCCAGCCAGCGGGGGACCCGGATGAGGTCGAGCAGGATGCGGGGGGAGAGGAAGTCGCTCAGCGGGGCGTGCGACGCGGCGTTCTGCTGGAGCACGAAGCCGAAGCCGAGGCAGCAGGCCGCGCTCACGGCGAGGACCAGAACCAGTACCGACACGCTGGGTACCTCGATGCGTCAGAAGTCGGGGCGGGCCAGTGTTGCGTATCCCGCCGACTGTAGTGCCATGGTCCGCGAGCCCGCCCCCGGGAACAACCGGAACCAGGCGGTTGACTCGGTCACCTTTCTTGCCGAGGATTCGGACCGATCAGTAACAAGTGCTGGTCGGCCGCATGGTCGACCAGCACCAATGTCTCACCAACCAGCGACGCCGCCGATCGGTTCGTGACAAACGTCATCAAGTCGTCCTTGTGACGCCGACCCGATCCGACCCGTCGGAATGCCGAGAGGACGGGCCCATGGCCTACGACGCAGATGTGATCGTCATCGGAGCGGGCCTCGCGGGGCTCGCGGCGACCGCGGAGCTCGTCGACGCCGGCCGCAAGGTGATCCTTCTGGACCAGGAGCCGGAGCAGTCGATCGGCGGCCAGGCGCACTGGTCCTTCGGCGGGCTCTTCTTCGTCGACTCGCCCGAGCAGCGCCGCATGCGGATCAAGGACACGCACGAGCTGGCCCTCCAGGACTGGATGGGCACGGCCGGTTTCGACCGGCCCGAGGACCACTGGCCGCGCCGCTGGGCCGAGGCGTACGTCGACTTCGCGGCCGGTGAGAAGCGGCCCTGGCTGCACGCGCAGGGCGTGCGCTTCTTCCCGGTGGTGGGCTGGGCCGAGCGCGGCGGCTACGACGCCAACGGGCACGGCAACTCGGTGCCCCGCTTCCACATCACCTGGGGGACCGGGCCCGGCCTCGTCGCGCCCTTCGAGCGCCGGGTACGGGAAGGGGTGGCCCGCGGACTGGTCGAGCTGCGCTTCCGGCACCGGGTCACCGGCCTGTCCCGCAGCGCGGGCTCCGTCGACACCGTCACCGGGGAGGTCCTGGAGCCGTCCGGCATCGAGCGCGGCCAGGCCAGCAGCCGTACGGTCACCGGCGCCTTCGAGCTCAAGGCCCAGGCCGTGATCGTCACCTCCGGCGGCATCGGCGGCAACCACGACCTCGTGCGCGCCAACTGGCCCGAACGCCTCGGCACCCCGCCCGAGCGGATGATCTCCGGCGTCCCCGCGCACGTCGACGGCGCCATGCTCGGGATCGCGGAGGAGACCGGCGCCCGCCTCATCAACCGCGACCGCATGTGGCACTACACCGAGGGCATCCAGAACTGGAACCCCATCTGGGAGAAGCACGGCATCCGCATCCTGCCGGGCCCCTCCTCTCTCTGGCTGGACGCCCGGGGCAACCGGCTGCCGGTACCGCTCTTCCCGGGCTTCGACACGCTCGGCACCCTCGAACACATCATGAGGACCGGGTACGACTACACCTGGTTCGTGCTCGACCAGAAGATCATCGGCAAGGAGTTCGCGCTCTCCGGCTCCGAGCAGAACCCGGACCTGACCGGCAAGTCGATCCGGGGCGTCCTCGGCCGGGCCCGCGCGGACGTGCCCGGACCGGTCAAGGCGTTCATGGACAACGGTGTCGACTTCGTCGTCGAGAAGGATCTCGGCGCGCTCGTGCGCGGGATGAACGCGCTGACCGAGAAGCCCCTCATCGACGAGGCGGCGCTGCGCCACGAGATCGTCGCCCGCGACCGGGAGATCGCCAACCCGTTCACCAAGGACCTCCAGGTCATGTCGATCCGCGGGGCCCGCAACTACCTCGGCGACAAGCTGATCCGTACCGCGAGCCCGCACCGCATCCTCGACCCCGCGGCCGGACCGCTGATCGCGGTGCGGCTCAACATCCTGACCCGCAAGACCCTCGGCGGACTGGAGACGGACCTCTCCTCGCGGGTGCTGACCGATGGCGGCGACCCGCTGGAGGGTGTGTACGCGGCCGGTGAGGCCGCCGGTTTCGGCGGCGGCGGAGTCCACGGATACCGGTCGCTGGAAGGCACCTTCCTCGGCGGCTGCCTCTTCTCCGGCCGCACGGCGGGCCGGGCGGCGGCCGAGGCGGTGAGCTGATCGTGCCCGGCGCTCCGGGCCGGAGCTCCGGCCCGGTGGTCCTGCCCGGATCTGATCGTGTCCGGCTCGGATCGATCCCGGACCTGATCACCCTCGCTTCACAAGTCGCTTGCCCCGGGCGGCCGTTGTCATCAGGACAGTGGCGGCCGCCCGCGGCTCGGCGACAGAAGGAACCACCAAGTCGAGTGGACAAGGCGCCTGTTCAGGACTTCGCGGGACGCTGTGCAGGTAACTGGTGTGTACAAGTGGCCAGTTGACACGTGTATTGACCTGGCTCGAGCTTGACTTGAACCCGTGGCTCCGGGTTTGCTGTGCGTGATCACCCTTTGACGAACCGCGCCTGTGAGGTTGAGCAGCGGTGTCACCACCCCCACCTCCGCTGGGCCGCGGCCGCAAGCGGGCGTCCCAGGCCTTCGACGCCGCTCTCGACGACGCCGAACTCGTAACCGCACGTGCCGCGTTGAACCAGGGGCGGTGGACCGAGGTCCGGGCGCTGCTCGCCGCCACCGGCGACGACTGGGACCGCCGAGGGCACCGCGTCACCGTCCTCGCCCAGGAGTCCGCGACACTCGCCTGGGCCCGCGACTGGCAGCTCGCCGAACCGGAATCCGCCGACGCCGCCGTCCTCCTCGGCTGCGCCACCGTGGAACGCGCCCTGCGCGGCAAGGAACGCCCGGACGGCGCCCGCGAGGCCTGCCACCGGGCGGCGGACCTCGCCCCCGACGACCCCACTCCCTGGCTCGGCCTCCTTCTCCTCGAACGCTCGCTCGGGGCCGAGGACGACGTGGTCCGCCTCTTCGACGAGGTGCGCCACCGGCACGCCGTCCATCACCACGCGCACCATCTGATGGTCGCGAGGCTCGCCGAGCGCCGCGCCGAGGCGGGCCAGGACCCGCTGCACGAGGTGTACGACTTCGCCAACTGGTCGGCCGAGCAGGCGCCCGCCGACTCGCCGCTCGCGATCCTCCCGGTCGTCGCGCACGCCGAGCGCTTCCGTGTGCTCGCCGGCGCCGGGAGCGAGCCCGCCGACCCGGTCGCCTCCGGGCACTGGGCCGGGCGCCGGGCCCGCCAGGTGATGAAGGCCGCCTTCGACTGGTGGCTGGAGTGGGAGCACGCCGACCACCCGCGCCGCCTGGTCGACCTCAACTTCCTCGCCCACGCCAAGATCTGCGAGGGCCGGGACGGCGAGGCCGCCGCTCTCTTCCTCCGGATCGCGGACCACCCGACCGCGGCTCCGTGGTCGTACCCGGACCGTGACGGACACCAAGCCTTCCGTGCCGCGCGCGATCGCGTGCTCGGCACGGTGTGAACGCCCCCGAAGACCCGACATCCGAAAGGACGACCCCGCGATGACGACGGGCAGTTCGAGCACACCGAGTACGTCGAGCACGGGAAGACCCGACGCCGAGAGTGCCGGCATCAGCACGTTCAAGGGGCAGGACCGGGCCCTGCGCGCCGGCCGGCTGGGCACGGCGGGCCTCCTGCTCTCCGTTCTCGCGGCCACCGCCCCGCTCATGGTGGTAGCGGGTGTCATGCCCACCACATTCGCGGTGATGGGCATCGTCGGGCAGCCGCTGCTCTTCGTCATCCTCGGCATCGTCCTGGTGCTCTTCAGCATCGGGTACGCCGAGATGAGCCGGCACGTCCACAACGCGGGCGCCTTCTACGCGTACATCTCGCGCGGACTCGGCGGCACCCCGGGCGCGGGCGCCGCCGCGGTCGCCCTCGTCGCCTACAGCGCACTCCAGGTCGGCATCTACGGCCTCTTCGGCTACGAGGTCTCCGGGCTGTTCGCCACCTACCTCGACACCGAAGTCGTCTGGTGGATACCGGCGTTGGCCGCCGTGCTCGTCGTGGGCGCGCTCGCCTGGCTGAAGATCGACGTCAACGCCTGGGTCCTCGGCGTCCTGCTCGTCATCGAGGTGGCCCTCGTCGTCGTCTTCGACGTCGCCGCCGTCGGCGATCCCGCCAAGGCGGGCCTGTCGCTGCACGCCTTCAACCCCGACACCCTCACCGGGGCGGGCGTCGGCACCGCGCTGTGCTTCTGCATCGCCGCCTTCACCGGCTTCGAACAGGCCCCGGTCTACGCCGAGGAGACCAGCCGCCCGCACATCCTCGTGCCGCGCGTCATGTTCTTCGCGATCGGTTTCGTCGCCGTCTTCTTCGCGATCAGCTCCTGGGCGCTCACCGTCGCCACCGGACCCTCCGCGATCGTGGGCACCTCCCAGAAGCAGAGCGCCGGACTGCTGTTCTTCCTCACCGAGTCACGCCTCGGCTCCACGTTCACCGACGTCCTGCACGTCCTCTTCGTGACCGGCATGTTCGCGGCGCTGCTCAGTTTCCACAACGTCGTCGCGCGGTACGCCTTCGCCATGGGCCGCGAGGGGCTGCTGCCCGCCGCCTTCGGCCGTACCTCCGAGGCCAGCGGAGCCCCCGGCACCGGCTCGCTCCTGCACACCGTCGTCTCCCTGGTCGTGGTCGGCGGCTTCGCCCTGTCCGACGACAAGCCGACCGGGGACCCGACCGCACCCGTGCTCCAGCTCTTCACCTGGGGCGGCAACGTCGGCGCGCTCGGCGTCACCCTCCTGATGGCGGCCGCCTCGCTCTCCGTCATCGTGTTCTTCGTCCGCCGCGGCGCGGCCCGCGCCCAGTCCTGGCGTCTGGTCACCTCCGCGATCGCGGGCCTCGCCCTGCTGGTCATCGCGGTCTACACCGTCAAGGACTTCGACGTCCTCGTCGGCTCGGGTCCCGACTCCGTCCTGAACGTGCTGCTGCCCGCCGTCATCGGGGTCGCGCTGATCGCCGGACTCGTCCAGGGGCTGCTCCTGCGCTCCCGCAAGCCCGAGGCGCACGCCCGGATCGGCCTCGGCAACGAGGCGTTCCAGTTGGACAAGGCGGCCGAGTCCGCCTCCTGATGAGGCCCTGCCGTCCTCTCCGGGGCCGATGTACCCGGCTCCCGGGTAAGAAGAGATGACGGAACGCTGACGAGCACCCGCGACCGCTGGCCTTTTGGGGGTCGCGGGTGCTCGAATCAAGGGGTGAACACTGAACGGCCCGGGGAACCCGACGAACACGGGGAACGTGACCGACACCGGGAACCCGGCGAGCACCGGGAACGTGACGAACACGAGGTGTCCGGCGAGCGCGGCAGGCCCATCGGCCGCCGGGTGCTGCTCGGCACGCTCGGACTCGGCGCCCTCGGCGTCCTGACCGCCCCCGCGCTCCAGCGCGCGACGGACGCCTTCCTCGCCGGCGCCTCCCAGAAGGACCCCACCGGCCTGACGGGACTGCTGCCCAACGGCGGCGGCTTCCGCTACTACTCGGTGGCCGCCTCCGTCCCCCACAAGAACGAGACGAACTACCGCCTCACCGTCGACGGCCTGGTCGACCACCCCACCAGCTACACCCTCGCCGACCTGCGGGCCCTGCCCCAGACCCGGCTGGTCCACGACGTCCAGTGCGTCACCGGCTGGCGGGTGCCGAGCACCCCCTTCGAGGGCGTACGCCTGTCGCACCTCCTCGACGCCGCCGGAGTGCGCTCCTCGGCCGGCGCCATCCGGTTCACCTGTTTCGACGGGACGTACACGGAGAGCCTCACCCTGCGCCAGGCCCGGCGCCCGGACGTCCTGGTGGCCCTGCGCATGCAGGACAAGCCCGTCGGCCACAGCCACGGCGGCCCCGTCCGGCTCTACGTGGCCCCGATGTACTTCTACAAGTCCGCCAAGTGGCTCTCCGGCATCACCGTCACGAAGGACGTCCGTCCCGGGTACTGGGAGGACCGGGGATACGACGTCGACGCCTGGGTCGGCCGTTCGAACGGACGCGACGATGAACCCACGAGCTGACGCGTCCCCGGCCGTGGCCGCGCACTCCTCCCCCGTACGCCGCTTCACCCGCGCCGAGCACTGGGTCCATCGCGTCACCGCCCTGCTGATGGGCCTGTGCGTGGCCACCGCGGCCTGCCTCTACATCCCCCAGTTCGCCGAACTCGTCGGCCGCCGCGAACTCGTCGTCCGGGTCCACGAGATCGCCGGGGTGATGCTTCCGCTGCCGGTCCTCGCGGGCCTCGTCTCCCGCGCGTTCCGCCGGGACCTGGGCTTCCTCAACCGCTTCGGCCCGCACGACCGCGTGTGGCTGCGGGCGGCCCTGCGCCGCGACAAGGACCCCGAATCCCGCCCGGCGGGTAAGTTCAACGCCGGACAGAAGATCTACGCCGCCTGGATCGCGGGGGCGACACTCGTGATGCTGGGCACCGGTCTGCTGATGTGGTTCACCCATCTCACCCCGCTGATGTGGCGCACGTCGGCGACCTTCGTCCACGACTGGCTGGCCCTCACCGTCGGCATCGTCCTCGCGGGTCACATCGGTATGGCGCTCGGCGACCCGGAGGCCCGGCGGGGCCTGCGCACGGGATCGGTGAGCCGCGAGTGGGCCGACCGCGAACATCCGCTGTGGCGGCCGTGAGCGGCCGCTGACGACGAGCCCGCCGTGAGCACCCGCCGCCGACGGCGAGAACGGGCCGGCGGAACAGCCGTCCAGCCGTCTACCCGGCGGAACAGCCGGCTAGATGACGAGCGACAGCAGCAGCACCAGTGCTCCGGCCACCACCGAGATGATCGTCTCCATGACGGACCAGGTCTTGACGGTCTGGCCGACGTTCAGGCCGAAGTACTCCTTCACCAGCCAGAAGCCGGCGTCGTTGACATGGCTGAAGAAGAGCGAGCCCGCGCCGATCGCGAGGACGAGCAGCGATGTGTGGGCGGTCGACATGTCGGCCGCGAGCGGCGCGACCAGACCGGCCGCCGAGATGGTGGCGACGGTCGCCGAACCGGTCGCCAGCCGGATCGCCACCGCGATCAGCCAGGCCAGCAGCAGCGCGGGGATCGACCAGTCCTTGGAGATCTCCAGGATCATCTGGCCCACACCGGAGTCGATCAGCGTCTGCTTGAATCCGCCGCCCGCGCCGACGATGAGCAGGATGCCGGCGATGGGCGCGAGGGACTTCTCGGTGGTCGCCGCGATCCGGTC
>NZ_JBHYXD010000159.1:0-2240 GCF_042751995.1 Streptomyces sp. NPDC059371
CGAGCTCTCGGCTCCGCTCGAGCAGGGGGGACCCCCATGACGCCGCCGGGCCCGCCCTCCGGGCGGACGACGCGACTTTGCGGACACGACCTAGTGGGCGAGCTCCTTCTCGTACCAGGCGACGTCCCAGTAGCGGCCGAACTTGCGGCCCACCTCCCCGTACGTGCCGACGTGCCGGAACCCGAAGCGTTCGTGCAGGCGCACGGACGCTTCGTTGGGCAGCGCGATGCCGGCGTAGGCCCGGTGCAGGTCCTCGCCGGCGAGCGCAGAGAAGAGCGCTCCGTAGAGGAGGGTGCCGACCCCCAGGCGCGCGGCGCCCGGGGCGACGTAGACCGTCACCTCCACCGAGGTCGCGTAGGCGGGTTTCGCGCGAAAGGCGCTGGACGTCGCGTACCCCAGGATCACCTGTGAATCGGCCTCCGTGGCAACCATCAGGCGGTGCGGTCCGTCTTCAGGGTGGGAGAGCAGCCACGGACGACGTTCCTCCGGCGTGAAGACGATGGTGTCGAACGTGATGGGCGTCTCACGCACGTAGTGGTTGTACAGCTCGGTGAGCGCGCCGAGGTCGGCTGCGACTCCCGGCCTGACCTGCACATCTGTACGTTCTGACCGCATTGACCCTCCCGAGTGGTGCGACAGGGTACTGCATGATCAGAAAAATCAAGGGGCGGGTTGGGAATTCTGTCCTGATTCCAGTCGTTGTTTCCATCGGATGCCGGGCACCCGGGAGGGTGAAACCGGATGTCCGGGACCACCCGCAAGCCCACCACGCAAGGGAGCACGCATGGCAACCCGTGCCGTCGCCCGTCGTAAGTCCGCCACTGGCGGGACATCCGACGCGGCACGCAGTGTTCGCGCCGGAGGCGGCGAAATCGCCGATCGCGACCTGGTCGGCATGTACCTCGACGAGATCGCGCGAACACCACTGCTCGACGCCGCCAAGGAAGTCGAGTTGTCCCAGGTCATCGAGGCGGGTGTGTTCGCGCGGCAGATCCTCGACGGTGAGGCGGAGGCCCAGGCCGACGCGTCCCACGAAGAGCTGGAGGCGCTGTTCGCCGACAGCGAGCGCGCCAAGGACGTCTTCATCCGCTCGAACCTGCGGCTGGTCGTCGCCGTGGCGCGCCGATACCCGCGCAGCGGCCTGCCCCTGCTCGACCTGATCCAGGAGGGGAACGCCGGCCTGGTGCGCGCGGTCGAGAAGTTCGACTACCGCAAGGGCTTCAAGTTCTCGACGTACGCCACCTGGTGGATCCGTCAGGCCATCACCCGTTCCATCGCCGACCAGTCTCGCACGATCCGTCTCCCCGTCCACCTGGTCGAGGAGCTGGGCAGGATCCGTCGTGTGCAGCGCGAGTTCAACCGTGAGAACGGGCGCGAGCCCGAGCACGCGGAGATAGCCGCCGAGCTCGGCTCGACGCCGGAGCGTGTCGGCGACGTGCTCGACTGGGCCCGCGACCCGGTCTCCCTGAACATGGCGGTGGACGACGAGGGCGAGACCCAGTTCGGCGACCTGCTGGAGGACACCTCGGCCGTGTCGCCCGAGCAGTCGGTGCTCACCCTGCTGCGCAGCGAGGAGCTGGACGATCTGATCGGCCACCTCGACCAGCGCACCGCCTCCATCATCAAGATGCGGTACGGCATCGACGACGGCCGGGAGCGGACGCTCACGGAGGTCGGCAAGGAGCACGGGCTGACGCGCGAACGCAT
Organism: Streptomyces sp. NPDC059371; assembly: GCF_042751995.1. NCBI lineage: Bacteria > Bacillati > Actinomycetota > Actinomycetes > Kitasatosporales > Streptomycetaceae > Streptomyces > Streptomyces sp. NPDC059371. The sequence goes on from NZ_JBHYXD010000159.1 coordinate 1,708, forward strand.
CCGTCAGATCGAGAAGCACGCCCTGCTCGAACTGAAGAAGCTGGCGCGCGACACCGGATTCGACGCGGCGGCGTAACGGCGACGGGACACACGGAGCGCGCGGGGAGGTCCGGGCGAGCGGGGTGAGTGGGCCGTACGGGTTGACTCGTCGCGCGGGCATCGGACCCGCTCCGCCCAGTCCGCGCACGGGCACCCCCGCCACGTTGGCCACAAGTCGACCAGACATGGCCATGTAAGGCCGCTTCAATCCGCCGGGCCCTGGGAACAAGACTTCAGGGCCCACGCTTCGGGCCCGTCCGAGCGGAAGAAGCGAACAGAAGTACCGAGTGGCAGTACCGAGCGACAGTCCCGAGCGGAAGTCACCGCACTGGAGGCACGCCGCTCCCGAGAACCGAGTCCCGACGCTCACCCCCCCCGCGCCGGGACTCTTCCAGAGTCGAGCGTGGGGGCCGCCCCCCCCCCCCGCCCCAAACCCGAACACCTAATTTTTAAGTGGGGGGGGCGGCAGGGACGGGGGGGGTGAGAGCGGGCGG
>NZ_JBHYXD010000159.1:2250-5402 GCF_042751995.1 Streptomyces sp. NPDC059371
CACTCCCCCCCCCCCCGCGCTGGCTTTCAGCTAGTCTCGCGTTGGGCCCCCCCCCCCCCGGGCCCCCCCCCCTCGGCTCCCTTTTGTTTCAGGGGGCCGGCGGTCAGGCGCGCGGGGTCTGCAGCGGAGCGGGCCCGGCGAGGGGCGGGACGGGTGCGGAGGGATCCCGAGGGATTCCGGGCAGCACGGAGGCGGGCCACCCCGAACCTGAACCCCGGGGTGACCCGGATGGCAGATTCTGCCACAGCGACATAACCTGCCGTCGCCGACGGTCCACCGGGTGTCACCACTCACGTGGAATGCGGTCGACCGTCAAGCGCCGTCAGCTTGCGGCACTTTCCCCGCCCGGCTCAGCCGTGCACCCAACTCCCTTACGTAATCCACAAGTTCTCTCGGTTCTCGCACCGTGAAGTCGCAGTCGACCATCGCGATCCGCACCGCGAGCCATTCCACCGAGTCGCTGGAGGAGGCCCGCAGCCGGCAGCTCCGCTCGTCGATCGGCTCGGGCGCGCCGACCCACGCGGGCACGCGCGCCGCGACGAACTCGGCAGAGGCGGCGAAGGTGACGTCGTACGTGTAGGTCTCCTGACGCCGGTACATCGACTGCCGCAGGAACTCGGCGGCGTTCCCCGTCGGCAGTTCGCGGGGCGTGAACCGGGCTCCCGTCGCGAAGGGGTCGCTCACCCGGTCGACGCGGAACGTCCGCCAGTCGTCGCGGTCGAGGTCGTACGCGACGAGATACCAGCGGCGGCCGGTGGAGACCAGCCGGTACGGCTCGGTCAGCCGCCGCGACGGTGTTCCGTCCCCGGAGCGGTAGGCGAACCGCAGCCGTTCCCGGCCCGCGATGGCCGACGCCATCACGGTCAGCGTCTCGGGGGCGATGCTCGCCCCGTCCCCGCTGGTCAGGGGAGTGGTCGCGGCCTGGAGCATGGACACACGGCGGCGCAGCCGGGACGGCAGCACCTGTTCCAGCTTGGCGAGCGCCCGTACGGAGGCCTCGTCCACGCCCGCGACCGCGTGCCCGGCGCCGGCCCGCAGGCCCACCGCGATCGCGACGGCCTCCTCGTCGTCGAGGACGAGCGGGGGCATCGCCGTGCCCGCCACCAGGCGGTAGCCGCCGTCCGCGCCCTTGGTCGCCTGCACCGGATAGCCCAGCTCGCGGAGCCGGTCGATATCGCGCCGGACCGTACGACGGGACACCCCGAGGCGCTCGGACAGCTCGCCGCCGGGCCACTCGCGGGGCGTCTGGAGGAGGGAGAGGAGTTGGAGAAGCCGGGCCGGAGTATCGGTCGTCATGGTTTCCAGGGTGCCGGAGAACTAGGACACGATCTGACCTAATCGGGTACTAGGTTTGTCGCATGACCTCCACCGAGACCCCTGAGACAGCTCTCAGCAGCCCGGCACCAGCCGCCGCGGCCGACCGACGGCGCTGGCTCGCCCTCGCCATCGTGATGACCGCGGCCTTCATGGACCTGGTCGACGTCACGATCGTCAACATCGCGATCCCGTCGATCAAGCAGGACGCGGGCGCCACCTTCAGCCAGATCCAGTGGATCACCGCGGGCTACGCGCTGGCCTTCGCCGCGGGACTCGTCACCGGCGGGCGGCTCGGTGACATCCACGGCCGCAAGCGGCTCTTCCTCCTCGGCGTGGCCGGCTTCACGGTCGCGTCCGCGCTGTGCGGATTCGCGGCGAACCCCGAGATGCTCGTCGCCTCGCGCATCCTCCAGGGCGCCATGGCCGCGATGATGGTGCCGCAGGTCCTGTCGATCGTGCACGCCACCTTCCCGGCGCACGAGCGCGGCAAGGTCTTCGGCCTGTTCGGCGCGATCGTCGGTCTGGGCGCGGTCTCGGGCCCGCTCCTCGGCGCGCTGCTCACCGAGTGGAACCTGTTCGGTCTGGAATGGCGGCCGATCTTCCTCATCAACCTGCCGGTCGGTGTCGTCGCGCTCATCCTGGGCCGTCGCTTCATCAGCGAGTCCAAGGCCCCGAAAGCCCTGAAGCTCGACCTCGTCGGCGTCGCCCTCGTCACGCTGGGCCTGCTGATGCTGCTCTACCCGCTGACCCGGGGCCGTGAGCTGGGCTGGCCGCTGTGGGGGTACGTCTCGATGGCCGGCTCCCTCGTGGTCTTCGCGGCGCTGGTGGCGTACGAGAAGCGGAAGACGGCGCGGGACGGTTCACCGCTGGTCGAGCTGTCGCTGTTCAAGGTGAAGAGCTTCGCGGCGGGCATCGCCGTGCAGACCGTCTTCGGTGTCGCGCTCGGCATCTTCTTCCTGGTCTGGACGCTGTACATGCAGATCGGACTGGGCTGGCGCCCGCTGCGGGCGGGGCTGACCGGAGTGCCGTTCTCGATCGCGGTGTCGGCGGCGGCCGGCATGTCCGTGCAGCTTCTGGTCCCGCGCTTCGGGCGCAAGGTGCTCCAGGCGGGCGCCCTGATCATGGCGCTGGGTGTGCTGCTCTACATCTGGGAGTCCGACCGCTACGGCATGGACATCGCCCCCTGGCAGATGGCCCTTCCGCTGGTGGTCATGGGCGCGGGCATGGGCTTCATCGTCGCGCCGCTGACCGACGCCGTACTCTCCGACGTCCCGCGTGAGCACTCGGGTTCGGCCTCGGGCCTGATCAACACCGTGCAGCAGATGGGCAACGCGCTCGGCCTCGGCCTGGTCTCGGTCCTCTTCTTCGGAGAGATCGGCGACCGGCTGACCCCCGACCAGGTGGGCCCGGCCTTCGTGAACGCCTTCCAGCACGCGCTGGGCTGGGTCGCCGCCGTGCTGACCGTCATCTTCCTGCTGATGTTCGCCCTGCCGAAGCGGCCGGCCCAGCATGTGGAAGGCGCACAGGACGAGACGGACGCCCAGGAGCAGGGCCAGGGCAAGGACGACAGCCAGGACCAGGGCAGCAACCAGGACCAGGGTCAGGACAGGAGTCAGGACGAGGGTCAGGGCGCGGGCCAGGACCCCAAGCCGGAGTTCGTCGGCTGATCCCTGTCCGGGGCAGCGCCCGGGGGCGATGCCCGGTTCCGCCGCCACCCGCGCGACGCGGAGGTCCGAACGGGGAAGGGGGGCGCCGCCCCAACTAGCTCCGCCCCTCCCACGGGCACGAGCACACCCTGGACGACCCGCGCCCGAGCGCGGCCCGCGCCGCGGGCG
>NZ_JBHYXD010000159.1:5412-11704 GCF_042751995.1 Streptomyces sp. NPDC059371
GCGTTGGCGCGCGCGGCGCGCGGGGGGTGCCTGCGGCGCGCCCCCGCCCGCGCGGGTGTGATCGCGCCCCGGGTGGCGGGCCCGCGCCCCCCCCGGGGGCCCCCCCCCCTTCCCGGTGTCAGCCCAGTCGTGCCGCCCGGCGCTCCATCGCGTCCCGGGCCGCGTTCTCGCTCGCGTACACCTCGCACATGTGCCGCCGGTCCGGTGTCGCCGTGTGCTCGACCTCCCACAAGGAGATCTCCTGCCCGTCGCGCAGCAGGAACGCGTGCTCGTAGAGCGAGAAGCACAGCCCCGCCTGCCCCGCACGGCAAGGGCGTCCGAAGGCCTGCGTGATCTGGTGCGCGAACGCCTCCCGCAGCAGCAGCGACGTGAGGTCGACGCCCGGCCGGTCCGGATTCTCCGCACGCCGCAGGAGCCGGCGCGCGTGATCGGCGGAGTCGTCGGGCACATAGGTGTGACGCGGCTCGGGGATCGACGACAACTGCACGAACACCGGCAGCTCGAAGTCCGGCGCGTCCGGAGGGAGCGGGAGCCGGGCCGTGGCCGTGCGCAACTCCTCCTCGTCGACGTAGACCTCGTGCTGGGCGTCGTGACCGGCTGCCGTGTTGTGCACCAGCTCCCACAGCGTGACGGTGGAACCGTCGGCGAGCAGCCAGGTGTGCCGGTACGTCTCCCGGTGCAGCCCCGCGCTGTGGTGCGCGGAGTGCAGCGAGCTGTCGTGCGCCAGCGCGCAGTCGAGCCGCCGTATCGCCTCGTCAGGCAGCTCGAACGAGTTCAGGGCGCGGCGCAGAAGTCGTGCGAGATGCTCCTCCGGAGACTCGGGCGACTCGGGTGGTTCGTACGCTGCTGTCTCGTACGGAACGCTCAAGGTTTCTCCCGGCGTTGCTGCATGTCACCTTGTGGGTGCATACCGTAGCCCCTCGGTCGGACATCATGTCCGCGAACCGAGAAAACGTACGGACGGAAAACGGGCGGGCCGTGCGGTCAGTTCCCCCGCGGCTCGTCAGTTCGTCAAAAGGCCCTCGTCAGGCGGCACTTCCAACGGTCCACGCGGCCCGCGAAAGGTTCCGGCCCGTCGCTCCCATTGTCCTGCAAGGCGCCCTTGCCGCACCAGTTCCCGGGCGCTACGACGTACGGTTCCCCAACCCGCCCTCCCCGTACAGCTCTTCGTACGACGGCCACGCTCCGCCCGGCCCGTCCACCGGCTCCGCCGCGCGCACGGCCCGCACGATCGCGCGCGTCACCAGGTCCGCGCCCGCCGCGAGGATCTCGTTGAGCGCCAAGGGGTTCCCGGCGTCGAGCACCCTGTCGCCCGTGGCCAGCGCGAACACCGTGTCCCCGTCGTTCAGCAGATGCACCGGCCGCACAGCGCGCGCGATCCCGTCGTGCGCCGTACCCGCGAGCTTCTGCGCCTGCGCCCGCGTGAGACCGGCGTCGGTGGCGACGACGGCGAGCGTGGTGTTCAGCGGCGGCGGCGCGTTCCGCGCGGCGGCCTCCGCGAGCCGCAGCCGGGCCGCCTCGCGCACCGCGGCCGACGGACCCGCCGTACGCCCTCGCGCCAACTCCCCGTACAACGCCCCCGTTTCCGGCTCCACCACCGAGCCCACCGCGTTGGCCACCACCAGCGCGGCCACCGTGACACCGGACTCCAGCACGGCGCTCGCCGTCCCGACCCCGCCCTTGAGCGCTCCGACCACCGCGCCGGTACCGGCGCCCACGCCGCCCTCGCGCACCGGCTCCCGCGGCGCACTCGCGTCGGCGGCCTCGACCGCCGCGCGTCCGGTGGCGGCGTCCGGCCGCGACCGGAAGTCGCCGCCGCGCCCTAGGTCGAAGACGCAGGCCGCCGGCACGACGGGCACCACGTGCGTCGGGTCCGGCCCCACTCGCACCCCGCGTCCCCGCTCCTCCAGCCACGCCATCACGCCCGACGCCGAGTCCAGCCCGTAGGCGCTGCCCCCGGTCAGAACGACCGCCTCGATCCGCTGCACGAGGTTGCGCGGATCGAGCGCGTCCGTCTCCTTGGTGCCGGGCCCGCCGCCGCGCACGTCCACGGCGGCGATCACACCTCCCTCGGGAGCGAGCACCACCGTCGTCCCCGTGAGCCAACCGTCCCCGCTGCGCGTCGCGTGCCCCACCCGCAGACCCGCGACATCTGTCAGAGCGTCAACTGTCATGCGCCCAGTCTTCCCCGGCCGTGGCCCCCCCGGCGGCGTGTTCGCGCCCGCCGCGCACGCCGGGCTACTTGCCGCGCGCCGCTCCGGCCGCCGCTTCCCCCGTCACCATTCGCGTCGTCATCACCACCCCGACCGCCACAGCCAGCGCGGAGACGATCCCGGCCGCGAGGACCGCCCAGTCGCCCAGGAAGGTGCACAGGATGACGAGCAGCGCGGTGGCCGGCAGCACGACCTGCTGGGCGATGCCGACCTTGAAATGGCGGGAGTGCAGGACCCAGACGGCGAGGAAGTACAGGGCGGTCGGCAGTGTCACCGCGGCGGACGCCGAGAGCCTGGAGATGTGCGCCGTGCCGACCGTCTGTTCCACCGCGACCTCCAGACCCGCACCGATCGCGGCGGCCGACGCGAAGATCAGGTAGTGGCCGTACCCCCACTGGAAGGCCTGTCCGCTGGACCGCAGATGGCCGTGGATCGGCACCACGAAGTAGATCCACCAGGCGGAGAACACGATCAGCAGGCCGCCCGCGGCGATCGGAAGCAGCTCGCCCAGCGCGTCGTGCTCGTCGACGGCAGACTTCACCGCGACGGTGGCGGCGGCGATCGTCTCGCCCAGCACGATGATCGTGAACAGTCCGTACCGCTCGGCGATGTGGCGCGGATGCCAGGACGTGGTGAAGTCCTTCTCCGCGAACAGCGGGACGCACAGCTCGGCGAGGGCCACCACCAGGAAGACCCACAGCCGGCCGGCCTCCGGCGCGATCAGCAGGCCGAGCCAGCCGATCTGGCACAGCAGCACCCCGCCCGCGTATCGCAGGGCCGCCGTTCTCTCGTTTCCCTCGGTGGACCGGGCCACCCGAAGCCACTGCGCGATCATCGCGAACCGCATGATCACGTAGCCCAGCCAGACCACCAGGAAGTCGTGGCTCTCGAACGCCTTGGACACCCCGGCCGCGAGCACCAGGACGCCGGCGATCTGCACCAGCGTGACCACCCGGTAGAGCACGTCGTCGTTGTCGTAGGCAGACGCGAACCAACTGAAGTTCATCCACGCCCACCAGATGGCGAAGAAGATCATCGCGTAGTCGAGGATGCCCTGACCCGCGTGCCCCTCCGCCACGGCGTGCACCAGCTCGGCGCCCGCCTGGGCGATGGCCACCACGAAACACAGGTCGAACAGGAGCTCCAGCGGCGACGCGACCCGGTGCGCCTCGTCGCGGCCGCGGGCCGTCATTCTGCGCAGCGGCCAGTGGCCCGCGGACCGTGGTGTCGAGGCGGATTCCGGAGTGGAACGGGAGGTCATAGGGCCAAGCACAGCAGAAAAGCGCCGGGAATTCTTGTGAATGCCTTCACAAGCGACCCCGGGTCGACCGGGTGGAACGGGGTGGCCCCGCATGCTCGCGGCGTACGCTTGGGGCATGAGTCCCGCCCCCGCCCCCGAACCGCGCGATCCGAAGCCCGCACTGGTCTTCGACGATCCGTTGAGCCAGCAGTCCTCGGACGATACGGACCGTGGGTGGGGCGAGCGGGCCGACAGCACCGGTGACAGCGCCGCCGACCTGAAGCGCTTCCTCGACGAGAAGCCGCCCCACCACATCTGAGCCCGGCTCCGGGCGCCCTCACCCCGGGACGGGCGCGCCCCGGTCTCCCGGCGCCGCCGGCCGAGTTCCCGGGCGCGCGCCCACGGCCTCGCCGTCAGTACTCGCGGCGTCCCTGACCGCGCTGGGCGACCAGCTCGTCGCGGATCTGCTTGAGCACCTCCAGCTCGGACACCTCGAGAACCTCCCTCGTGCCCTCCTTCGCCTTCTGGCGGGCCGCCTGCCGGGCCAGGAACTTGGCCATCGGCAGCACCATCAGGAAGTACACGACGGTGGCGGTGATCACGAAGCTGAGCGTGGCGCCCAGCACCGAGCCCCACATGATCCGGATGCCCGCGTCCGCTCCGGTGCCGGTGCAGGAGCCCTCCAGGCAGGAACTGTAGTTGTCGAGGTTCTTCGTACCGATAGCGCCCACCATCGGGTTGATGATGCCCTTCACCACGGCGTTGACGATGTTGGTGAAGGCCGCGCCGATGACCACGGCGACGGCCAGGTCGATGACGTTGCCGCGCATCAGAAAGGCCTTGAAGCCCTCCCAGACGCCGGGCTGCTTGTTGTCGCTCACTAGGAGGCCCCTCCGCGCATGTTGTGGAACAAACAGCTCCGCAACCTACGGCAGGGTGTTCCGAGCCGGTCCAACTGGGTAGCTCGATCGAGAGACTTGACACGGTTTCGGTGCTCATCGCAGCGTCACCGCCAGCCGTGACGTGGTGCCCGCGCCGGCCAGCCGCACGGCCGTCGCGCGCGGAACGGAGAGGACGACCAGCGCTCCGGTGCCGGTGGCTCCGGCGGCCGGGACCCCGGTGACCCGCGCGCCGGCCGCGACCACCCGCGCCTCGCCGCCGTCGTCCGCCGCGACCACGTCCACCCGGTCGCCGGGACGCAACAGACGCGCCGCGTCTCCGTCCGCGATCCGGACCGGCGCCCTCACCGTCTCGGCCGGGCCGGGCCCGCGTACGGGGGTGGAAGCCGTGGTGGAGGCGGACGCGGAGGGCGTGGTCGCCGGATGTCCGCGAGCCCGCCCGGCATCGCCCGGACCTGCCGCCACGAGCGCGGCCGCCGTCATGGCCAGGCCCGTGGCGACGGCCCGCCTCCTGTGCCGTGCGAGGGGCCGGGGCCGGAAGCGCCCGCCCCGCACCCGGACGGGCGCGAACTGCGGCACCTCGCACGTCGGAGGTGTGTCCGCGCCCGGCGGGCGGATGTGTCGCGAGAGCTGTGCCATGGGAACCACCACCTGTGACGAGGGACCGGCTTGCGATCCCACGATGAGGCCTCGCGCCGAAGCCCGCAGGCACCCGTGGACGGCCCGGGAACTGTGGACAACTCCCCCACCCGAACGGGAGATTCCGCCCCGCTCGGGCACGCGTCACGCCGGATCGAGGCACGGCAGCTCGGTCACGCCGGCCCGGGTCACGCCGGATCGCGTCACGCCGGCTCGGGTCACGGCACGGGGGCCCGGCATCTCGATCAAGGCAGCTCGGGTCACGGCAGTCGGCGCCACGGCAGTCGGTGCCACGGCGCTTCAGGTCACGGCGGTTTGGTCACGGCAGCTCGAAGCCGGGATCCATGCCGCCCAGTGCCCTCGTGCACAGGCAGTCCCGCGATCCGTTCGCCGGCAGTCCCGCGACCGCGTCGAACAGCACGCCCCGCAGCCGGTCCACGTTCGCCGCGAACACCTTCAGGACATCGTCGTGCGAGACGCCCTCGCCGGTCTCGGCGCCCGCGTCCAGGTCGGTGACCAGTGTCAGCGACGTGTAGCAGAGCTCCAGTTCGCGGGCGAGCGCGGCCTCGGGATGCCCGGTCATGCCGACCACCGACCAGCCCTGCGCCTGGTGCCAGAGCGATTCGGCCCGGGTGGAGAACCGCGGGCCCTCTATGACCACGAGCGCGCCGCCGTCCACGGCTTCCCAGTCACGTCCGCGTGCCGCTTCCAGCGCGACCTTCCGTCCGACGGGGCAGTACGGGTCGGCAAGCGACACGTGCACCACGTTCGGCACCGTGCCGTCGGGCAGCGGCAGCCCGTCGAAGTAGGACTGCGCCCGTGACTTCGTACGGTCCACGAACTGGTCGGGAACGAGCAGGGTGCCGGGCCCGTACTCGGGACGCAGTCCGCCCACGGCACAGGGGCCGAGGATCTGGCGGGCGCCGACGGAGCGCAGCGCCCACAGGTTGGCCCGGTAGTTGATGCGGTGCGGCGGCAGATGGTGGCCGCGGCCGTGGCGGGGCAGGAAGGCGACCCGCCGGCCGGCGATCTCGCCGAGGAACAGGGAGTCGCTGGGCGGACCGTAAGGGGTGTCGACCCGCAACTCGGTCACGTCGTCGAGGAAGGCGTACAAGCCCGAGCCGCCGATGACACCGATCTCGGCCGAGGCCGTCGATTGCTCCCCGGCCGGGTTCTGTGGGTTCTCCGTGTTCGCCATGAACGGCACCCTACGGGCTGTCCCGACGGAGGAACGGCGGGGGGACCCCCCCCGGGGGCGGGCCCGGGGGGGGGGGGGGGGGCCCGCGGGGGGGGCGCGGCGG
>NZ_JBHYXD010000160.1:0-11671 GCF_042751995.1 Streptomyces sp. NPDC059371
GGGGGGCCCGGGGGTCTTCGCCCCCCCGGGGGGGCCCCCCCCGGGGGGGGGTTCGGGCTGCCTCGGGGCCCCCCCCGGGGGCCCGGGGGGGGGGGGGGGGGGGGGCCATGACGCTTTTCCGGCCCGGTGGTGCTGTGCTCGGTGGGACGGCGCGGTGGTGCCGCCGGGTGGGTGTCCTCGCCTTCCGGGGAGGGGTGTTCGCGGGGACGGGGCGTTCGCCGCGGGGTTCGTTCCGGGGAGCGGGGGCGGGCGGTGCGCGCACGGCCGGTGATTTCGCCGATGTACCGGCCGGGTCCGGGGCGGACAGTTGCCACCGCAACCACGGAGACGGACCCCCGCCGGGACGTGGCGCGCGCCTTCCGGTACCCCATGCCGGGGCGGCGCCCGGACCGCGGCGCGGGGTCCGTCCTCCCTCACCCCGCCTCACCGAGAGGACGCACCCACCGTGCAGCAGCCGAACCGCGCACTCCCCGTCGCACCCGTCGGACCCGAACCGTCCCCCCGCCGACCGCACCGGCCGGCCGGCCCTCTGGTGCGGGCCGGACTCGCGCTGCTCCTGGCCGCGGGCGGCCTGGTCGCCGCGCAGGCCACCGGGGCGCAGGCCGTCGTGGCGGCACAGGCCGTCCCGGCGCAGGCCGCGGCGAACCCGTACGAGCGCGGCCCCGCCCCCACGAACGCCGGCATCGAGGCCTCCCGTGGTTCGTACGCCGTCTCCACCACCACCGTCTCCTCCCTGTCCGTGAGCGGCTTCGGCGGCGGCACCGTCTACTACCCGACCTCGACCGCCGACGGCACCTTCGGCGCGGTCGTCATCTCACCCGGGTACACCGCCTACCAGTCGTCCATCTCCTGGCTCGGGCCCCGGCTCGCCTCGCAGGGCTTCGTGGTGTTCACCATCGACACCCTCACCACCCTCGACCAGCCCGACAGCCGCGGCCGGCAGTTGCTGGCCGCGCTCGACTACCTCACCCAGAGCAGTTCCGTGCGGACCAGGATCGACAGCAGCCGGCTCGGCGTCATGGGCCACTCGATGGGCGGCGGCGGCACACTGGAGGCCGCGAAGAGCCGTCCCTCGCTCCAGGCGGCGATCCCGCTCACCGGCTGGAACCTCGACACCACCTGGCCGGAGATCAAGACGCCGACGCTGATCGTGGGCGCGGACGGCGACACGATCGCACCGGTCGCCACGCACTCCGAGCCCTTCTACGCGAGTCTGCCGAGCACGCTCGACAAGGCGTACCTGGAGCTCAGGGGCGCCACCCACTTCACGCCCAACAGCTCGAACACGACGATCGCGAAGTACAGCATCTCGTGGCTCAAGCGATTCATCGACAATGACACCCGCTACGAGCAGTTCCTCTGCCCGCTGCCCCAGGCCTCGCTGACGATCGCCGAGTACCGGGGCAACTGCCCGCACACCTCCTGACCCGCACCGCACAGTCCGCACCGCACAGTCCGTCCCGCACAGTCCGTCCCGCACAGTCGGTCCGTGCGCGGGTGACGGCCGCCGATCCCGGTGGCCGTCACCCGCGTGCGCGTCCGGGGAACCGGGCCGCGGTCCTGTGCGGGCGCACAAGCCTTGCCCGCCGGGCGTGGGACCCTGCCCACCGGTGGCCGTGTCCGCGCAGGTCAGAGCGGGTCCTTTACTCGCCCGGGTAAGCGAACGCGGGGCTTCCGCCGTTGTTTACGCGGAAGTAACGTGACGGCGTGACTGGAAACGCGACTGCGCGAATTCCCCTCGGGGCGCCGGCCCGGACCCCGTTACCGACGCCCGGGGCGCCCCGCCCGCCCCGGGCACGTTCCGCGCCCGCGGGGCTCGGGATGTCCGGCCCGGTCGGGACGACGTGTCCGGCCCAGCCGGCCGACCCGGTCGACTTGACCGACCCGGTCGCCACGCCCGCCATGCCAGCCACGTCTGTCATGTCCGCCGGGCCCGCCGGGCCCGCCGGGCCTGCCGGGTCTTCAGGCCCGGATGAGACCGGTCCGGCCGAGGCCGGACTGCTGTTGCTGGTGGTGGCCGAGGGAGAGCGGGACGCGAGGGCCGACGGGGTGGACGCCTCGGTGGTTCTCCGGGCGGCCGAGGCCTGCGGCCTCGGGCCGGATGTCCTCGACGCCGCCGAGGCCGCGGGGCACCTCCGGCTCGACGGAGGCCGCATCCGACTCCTCGATCCGCGCCTGGCCCGTACCGTTCACGCCACCGTCCCGCCCGCCCGTCGGCGCGCGGCGCACCGCCTGCTGGCCGATGCCCACACCGGGGGCCCGAGCGCCCTGCCCGTCCTCTTCCACCGGGCCTCGGCGGCCGTCGCTCCCGCCCCGGGTCTCGGCGACGCGCTCGCCGCCGCCGCGCGGTCGCCGGACGGCCGGCCGACGCACGCGGAGCGCTCGGCGGCCTGGGCGAGGGCGGCCGGACTCGCCGTCGACCAGGGGCTGCGCGCCGTCCGTCTGGTCGACGCGGCCGACCAGGCCCGGCTGGCCGGACTGCCGCACCGTGCGCGGGAGCTGCTCGCCCGGGCCGGGTGCGAGCGTCCGGCCGGCGCCGTGCGCGGCGCGGCCCAACTGGTGAGCGGGCTGCTCGCGCTCCAGGACGGCCCGGCCGCCGACGCCCGCGAAGTACTGCTGCTGGCCGCCGAGTCACTGGACCCGGCCGACGCGCCCCGCGCCCTGGCCGCCCGGCTCGCCGCCGTCGAGGCGTCCTGGGCGACGGGAGACGCGGCGGCCTGCGTGGAAGCCCTGGACCAGGGTCCGGCACACCCGGGATCCGACCCGCTGCTCGCCGCGTACCGGGCGGGGATGTCCGCGGTGATGCGCGGCCGTCCGGACACCGGCCGGCAGCCCTTGCGGGAGGTGGTGGCCGGAGCGGGGACCGTGGCCGGAGTCCACGACGGCCCGGAGACCCTGCTGCGGGCCGGGAACGCGGCCCTCGTCGTCGGGGACCTCGCCGCCGCCGCTCGCGCCAACTCCCGTGCCCTCGCCGTCGCCAGGGCCACAGGCCCGTACATCCTGGTCGCCCAGGCGCTGGAACGGCTGGCCTACGGAGAGCTGCGGGCGGGCCGTCACGCCCGTGCCCGCGCCCACGCCGAGGACGGCCTGCGCACGGCGCTCGGCGCCGGCCAGGACAACCTCGCGGCGCACCACCACGCGATCCTCGCCCTGGTCGCGTCCGTCGAGGGCTCCCCGGAGACCGTCGCGGAGCACGCCGCGGCCGCCGAACGCGTCGCCGCGGCCCACGGTCTCGCGCAGGCGGCCACGCTGTCCCAGTGGGCGCGGGCCCGCGCCGACCTGGCCCGCGGCCGGCTCGCCGAGGCCGCGGCGCGGCTCGGCCCCCTGGTCGGCGCCGGCCCGCGCCGCGGTCACTTCGCGGTACGGATGCTCGCCGTCCCCTGCTTCGTGGAAGCGGCGGCCCGCACGGGACAGACGGAGGCCGCCCGGTCGGCGGTGGCCGCGTTCGCCCGCTGGTCCGAGCAGGGCTCGGATCCCCAGGCCCCGGCCCAACTGGAGCGCTGCCGGGCCTTGTTGAGCGGCCCCGAGGAATGCGAGGCGCTGTTCACCGCCGCGCTGGCCCGGCACGACGAGGTGGCCGGGGACTTCGAGCGCGGCCGCACCCAACTTCTCTACGGGGCCTGGCTGCGGCGGCGGCGCCGACCCGGTGAGGCGCGCGGCCGACTGCGGGACGCGCTGGTGTCCTTCGAGCGCGGCGGGGCGCTCGGCTGGGCCGCGCAGGCGCGGGCGGAACTGCGGGCCACCGGGGACGCCGGACAGGGTGAACCGGCCGGTCCGCTCACACTCCTGACGCCCCAGCAGCTCCGGATCGCCCGCTGTGTGGCGGAGGGGGCCACCAATCGCGAAGTCGCGCTGCGCCTGTCCGTGAGCCCCCGCACCGTGGACCACCACCTGCGCAATGTCTTCGCCACCCTGGGGGTCCGCTCCCGCGTCGAGCTGTCCCGACTGGTGGACCGGGCCGAGAAGACCACCGCACACCCCTAGGTACCGACCGGGCGGTATGTCATCCTGCGGGATCAGGAGGTCCGGGCCACCCGTGTGCCGCGCGTCGGCCGAGCGGGCGGCCCGGCCGAGCCGACCCCGGTGGAGGACAGCGATGCAGCACCTCGTACCCGCCCACGTCCGGTCCCAGCCCGGGCCCCGGGCCCCGGCCCCGGGCGCCCGCCCGGCCGTCGACGCGGAGGCGCTCTCGGTGCTGCACCGCGCCGCCCGGGCGCTGATCGCGGGACTGCCCGAACTGTCCGAACGCCTGGTGGACCTCCTGGTGGCGCGTGAACCCGCGTACCGCGCGGCCATGGAGACGGACGCGGAGAGCGTTCGCGACGAGGTGCGGCGCTCGCTGCGGCTCAACGTCGGTTCCCTGATCCAGCCCGGTGAACTGCGCGAGGCCGCCCACCGCTGCTCCTGGGCCATCGGCAGGGCCCGCGCCGAACGCGGCCTTCCGCTGGACGCGTTGCTGCGCGCCTTCCGGCTGGGCGGCGGCATGATCTGGCAGGAGCTCGTCGACGAGACGACCCGCCGCCATCCCTCCGACGCGCGCCTGCTCGTGCATGTGGCCGCCGACGTCTGGAACTTCGTCGACGACCACTGCGCCGTGGTCACCGACGCCTACCGCCAGACCGAGCGCGAGCTGATGTGGCGCAGGGAGAACCGGCTGCGGCTGATGACGGCCGCCCTCCTCGACGGCACCGCCCGGATCACGGATCTGCCGGCCACCGCCGCCGCCCTGGGGCTTCCCGAACAGGGGCGGTACGCGGTCGTGCTGGTCCGGCTGCCCGCCGGCCGGGCGTTCACGGACGTTCGCGGCCAGGTGGGCGTCTCCGGTCTGCGGATCCTCTGGTACCGCGACCGTGACCGCGACGCCGAGGGCACCTACGGCATCGTCCTGCTCGGCGACCGCCCCCACGACGGGGGCCGGCCCGTCCGCGGCCACGACGACGGCCTCCTCGACGCGGCCCCCGGGCCGGCGTCCGCCCCGGGGGCCGGGACGAGTCCGGACGGCGCGGACCGGACGGGCGGCGCGGACCGGACGGACGGTGTGGGTCGCGCGGACGGCCGGGGCGGTGAGCGCCCCGGAACGCACGGGCCCGGCCTGGACGCCGGGGAGATCGCCCGCCGGCTGACCGCCCCGCCGCCGGCCCGGGTCGGAGTGAGCCCGGTCGTGGAGGGGCTCGCGGCGATCGGCGACGCCCGCCGCCTCGCCGACACGGCGCTGCGGGCCTGTCCGCGTTCCGGCGGAACCGTCGTCCTGGAGGAGCACCTGCCCGCCGCGCTCGTGGTCTCCGCGCCGATCCTCGGCGCGGCACTCTCCGAGCGAGTCCTCGGGCCGCTGCTGCGCCTGGACCTGTCCGACCGGGACATCATGCTGGACACGCTGACCGTCTGGCTCGACTGCGACGGTTCCGCCCAGCGGGCCGCGGGCCGCCTCTACTGCCACCGCAACACGGTCCTGAACCGGCTGCGCCGCTGCGAACAGCTCACCGGCCGCTCCCTGACCCGGCCGGCGGACGTGGTCGAGCTGTCGCTGGCCCTGGCGGCGCATTCCCTGCTCGATCCCTGAGGGTTCTCTCCTCCCAGAGATGCGAAGGGAAAGTTGCGCAATATTTGTTGCGCAACTTTTCTTTCGTATCTACGGTGAGGGCATGACACGCAAGGAAGACCGCCGGATCACGGACATGGGCGCGCTCAAGGCGATCGCCCATCCGCTGCGCATGCAGCTCTACCGCGCCTTGCACATCGCGGGTGCCGCCACCGCCTCCCAACTGGGTGAGCAGGTCGACGAGGCACCCTCGCTCGTCAGCTACCACCTGCGAAAACTCGCCGAGCACGGGCTGATCGAGGAGGCGGAGCCACGCAGCGGGGACGGCCGTGAGCGCTGGTGGCAGCCCGCGTCGGAAGGACTGAGCGTCCACGACGAGGACTTCCGGAACGCACCGGAGACGTTCGCCGCCCACACCGCGTTCGCGCGGCTCCTCGTCGACCAGCGCGCGGACCTGTACCGGCGCTATCTGGACGAGCGGCACGCCTGGGGCGCCGAGTGGGCCGACGCGTCCTCCGACACCGAGTCCACCCTGCGTCTGACGCCGGCCGAACTGACCGAACTCAACCAGGAACTGCTCACCGTCATCCGCAAGTACGACGAGTTGGGCCGCGCGGACGAAGCGGCCGGTGACACCGAAGGACGCGAGAACGTCGCGCTGCACGTGTACGGATTCCCGTTCCGTGTCTGACCCCGAGAACACGTCCGCCCCGAAAGGACCCGGCCCCGTGACCGCGACCGTCTTACCCGGCCCCGCCCGGAGCACCGCGCGCGAGGCCGCCCACCGCGACGGCAACGTCCTGCGCTGGCTCGGCGCCTACACCTCGTCGATGATCGGCGACAACGTCTACTACATCGCGTTGTCCTGGGCCGCCGTCCAGGCCGGCAGCCCCTCGCAGGCCGGGCTCGTGATGTCCGTCAGCGCCGTACCGCGGGCCCTGCTGATGCTGGGCGGGGGAGTGGTCGCCGACCGGTTCGGGCCGCGGAAGGTCGTCATCGGCAGCGACGCCGTGCGCTGCGCGACCGTGCTGGCGGTCGCCGCGCTGCTCTTCGCGACCAGCCCGGGGCTGTGGCTGCTGGGCCTGGCCGCCGTCGTCTTCGGCGTGGTCGACGCCGTGTTCATGCCCGCCGTGGGCGCCCTCCCCGCCCGTGTCACCGGCCGCGACCAGCTCGCCCGGGTCCAGGGCATGCGGGGGCTCGCCATCCGCTCCGCCAATGTGCTGGGCGCCCCGCTCGGGGGCCTCGCCGTCGCCCTCGGCGGCGCCGCCACGGCGTTCGCGCTGGCCGGCCTGCTCATCGCCGTGTCGGTGCCGCTGCTGATCTCCGTACGCATGCGGGAACCCACCCCGGACGACGAGGCGGACAAGGCCGCCCGCACCGCCTGGCACGACCTCCGCGACGGTCTGCGCTACATCCGCGGCCACCACGTCCTCGCCCCGCTCATCGCGGTCATCGCCCTCGGCGACCTCGGCTTCGTGGGACCGTTCAACGTCGGACTGACCCTGCTCGCCGACCGGCGGGGCTGGGGCGCGTCCGGAATGGGCTGGGTGATCGCCGCTTTCGGCACCGGCGCCGGAGCCGCGGCGCTGCTGCTGACCCTGCGCGGACGGCTCCCGCGCGCGGGCACCGTCGCCGCCGTCGGCATCCTCGGCGGTTCCGTGGCGACCGGCGCGCTCGCCTTCGTGCCGGGCGTCGCCGGGGCCGTCGGTGTCGCCCTCGTCGTCGGGCTGCTCGCCGGGCTCAGCGGCGCCCTGTGCGGAGCGCTGATCCAGACCCAGTGCGACCCCGCCTACCTGGGCCGGGTCAGCGCCGTCGCCGGTATCGTCAGCCTCGGCCTCGCGCCGCTGAGCATGCCGGTGACCGCCGCCGCGATCGGCTGGTGGGGGACCGGCCCGGTCTTCGTCACCAGCGCCGCCGTGTGCGGCCTCGGCGGGGTCCTCGCCCTGTGCGTACGGGACCTGCGACGCGCCGAACTGCCCCGCTGACCCCGGTCCCGTCCCGGCGGGCGGGGGCGGGGGCGGGCTCCCGGATCCCTAGATCCCGAGCTGCTTCGCCTCGTGGAGCTTGGTGATCGCGTCCTTGTCGCCGTCCAGTTCGACGTCCGCCACGCCCTGCCGGCCGAACGCGAACAGCAGCAGCTCCGAGGGCTCGCCCGTCACCGTCACCACCGGCGTCGCCTTGTTCAGCACCGTCGTCTGGCCGTTCGGGCGGCGCAGCACCACGCCCGTGGGAACGCCGCGGCCCATCAGCCGGGCCGTGCGGTCCAGGCGCGACCACAGGGCGTCCTGGAACACCGTGTCCAGCTCGCGCGGCGTCCAGTCCGGCCGCGCGCGCCGCACGTCCTCGGTGTGGACGTAGAACTCCACCACGTTCGACGCCTCGTCCAGCTGCTTCAGGGTGAACGGCGAGAACCGCGGCGGCCCCGTACGGATGAGCCGGATCAACTCCTCGTACGGCTTGTCGGCGAACTCCGTCATCACCCGCTCCAGCCGGGGCGCGAGCTGCTTGACGAGGAGACCGCCCGCGGCGTCGGGACGGCGCTCGCGCACCACCACGTGCGCGGCGAGGTCCCGGGCGTTCCAGCCCTCGCACAGAGTCGGGGCGTCCGGTCCCACGGCCTCCAACAGATCGGCCAGGAGGAGCCGTTCGCGCTTCGCATGGGTCGACATGCCAGCCAGCCTACGACCGGGCGGCCGCCCCGCCCAGTGGAGAGCGCGGCACGACCGGCCGGGTCCCACCTGTGGACGAACGCGAGGTCCGGCCTGTGGACAACGGCCGGGCAGGACCGACCGGCGCGGCACAATGGCACCCATGACCAGCACGCCTCCCGCCAGCAGTCTCGACCCCGAGATCGCCGCCCGCCTCAAGCGCAGCGCCGACGGACTCGTCCCCGCCATCGCCCAGCAGTACGACACCGGTGAGGTGCTGATGCTCGGCTGGATGGACGACGAGGCGCTGCACCGCACCCTCACCACCGGCCGCTGCACCTACTGGTCGCGCAGCCGCCAGGAGTACTGGGTCAAGGGCGACACCTCCGGCCATTTCCAGCACGTCAGATCCGTTGCCCTGGACTGCGACGCGGACACCCTGCTGGTGCGTGTCGACCAGGTGGGCGCCGCCTGCCACACCGGCGCCCGCACCTGCTTCGACGCGGATGTGCTGCTCAAGGACACCGGCGACAGAGCCGAGGACGCCGGTTCCGGCGCACCGGCCCGGAATCAGTAAGGTCAGCCGCCATGGACCTCGAGACGTTCCGCAAGCTGGCCACCGACCGCCGTGTCATCCCCGTCAGCCGCAAACTGCTCGCGGACGGCGACACGCCGGTCGCGCTCTACCGCAAACTGGCCGCCGAGCGCCCCGGCACGTTCCTCCTCGAATCCGCGGAGAACGGCCGCACCTCCCTGTCCTGGTCCCGCTACTCCTTCGTCGGCGTCCGCTCCGCCGCGACCCTCACCGAGCGGGACGGACGGGCGCACTGGCTCGGCACCCCGCCCGTCGGCGTCCCCGTGGACGGCGATCCCCTCGTGGCCCTGCGCGCCACCATCGAGGCGCTGCACACCCCCGGGACCGAGGGACTGCCCCCGTTCACCGGCGGCATGGTCGGCTATCTGGGCTACGACATCGTGCGCCGCCTGGAGAAGATCGGCCCCGGCGAGCGGGACGACCTGAAACTGCCCGAGCTGACCATGCTGCTCACCAGCGACCTCGCCGTCCTGGACCACTGGGACGGCTCGGTCCAGCTCATCGCCAACGCGATCAACCACAACGACCTGGACACCGGTGTCGACGAGGCGTACGCGGACGCCGTCGCCCGCCTCGACGCCATGGAGGCCGACCTCTCCCGGCCGGTGTCCCAGCCGCCCGCCGCGCTCCCGCCCTCCGAACTCCCCGAGTACACCGCGCTCTGGGGCGGCCCCGACTTCCAGGACGCCGTCGAGGACATCAAGGAGCGCATCCGGGCCGGCGAGGCCTTCCAGGTCGTCCCCTCCCAGCGCTTCGAAACCCCCTGCACGGCCAGCGCGTTGGACGTCTACCGCGTCCTGCGGGCGACCAACCCCTCGCCGTACATGTACCTGTTCCGCTTCGACGGCTTCGACGTCGTCGGCTCCTCCCCGGAGGCCCTGGTCAAGGTCGAGGGCGGACAGGCCATGGTGCACCCCATCGCCGGCACCCGGCCGCGCGGCGCGACCGTCCAGGACGACCAGGCCCTCGCCGACGAGCTGCTCGCCGACCCCAAGGAGCGCGCCGAGCACCTCATGCTCGTCGACCTCGGGCGCAACGACCTCGGACGGGTCTGCGAGCCCGGCTCCGTCGAGGTCGTCGACTTCATGTCCATCGAGCGGTACTCGCACGTGATGCACATCGTCTCCACGGTGACCGGCCGGGTCGCCGCGGGCCGTACGGCCTTCGACGTGCTCACCGCCTGCTTCCCCGCCGGAACGCTCTCCGGAGCGCCCAAGCCGCGCGCGATGCAGATCATCGACGAACTGGAGCCGTCCCGGCGCGGGTTGTACGGCGGGTGCGTCGGCTATCTCGACTTCGCGGGCGACTCCGACACCGCCATCGCCATCCGTACGGCCCTGCTGCGCGACGGCACGGCCTACGTCCAGGCCGGCGCGGGCATCGTCGCCGACTCGGTCCCGGCGGCGGAGGACGAGGAGTGCCGCAACAAGGCGGCGGCGGTGCTGCGAGCGGTCCACACCGCGAACCGCCTCGGCCGCTAGGCCATGTCAGAGCTGGGCCCGGCCCGCACGGCGAACGGCCTCGGGCGGGGCCGGTCCGGGGCCGCGGACCGGCTCGCGCGGCCCGGGGGCGGGCAGTCGGACCGACGTCCGGGCGACGGCCCAGGCCGCACCCGGGGCCGTACGACCCGTGCGAACCGCGCCCGAACAGCCCGAATAGGACGAGGCTCACGCAACCCCGACTGACGGTTCGCCCGGGGTTCAGGCGATAGTGGGGTCTGTGACTGCCGTACCTCACCCCCGAACCGAAGCCGCGGGACCCGCCCGGTCCGGCCGCCGCAGCCTTGCCGTGACCCTGCTCAGCGGCGCGCTCGGCGCGGCCGTCGCCCTGCTCGCCAGCCGGCAGAGCTGGGCGCGGGGGACCGCGACCGTGGCCGGCGGCGACTTCCCGCTGACCGTCAAGGGCAGCGACGTCACGGGTGTGCCCGCGGCGCTCGCGATAGTCGGCCTCGCCGCGCTCGTCGCCGTCTTCGCCGTCCGCCGCTCCGGCCGCCTCCTGGTCTCCGCGCTCCTCGCGCTCTCCGGCGCGGGCATCGCCGTCGCCTCCGTCCTCGGCGCGAGCGACAGCTCCGCCCTCGACGAGCGGGCCGCCTCCGCCTCCGGCAACACCGCCGCCACCGCGGCCGGGATCGGCCACACCGCCTGGCCGTACGTGGCCGCGGCGGCCGGCGCGCTCATCCTGCTGGCCGGGCTGCTCGCGCTGCGCCACGGCCGCTCCTGGCCCGCCATGTCCGGCCGCTACGAACGGGACGGCAGGCCCCGGCCCCGCAAGGCCAAGCCGGTCGACCCGGACCGCCCCGAGGACCTCTGGAAGGCCCTCGACCGCGGTGAGGACCCCACCGGCCCCGAGCCGGACAGGCCCTAGGCTCCGTCGGCGGAGGTCTCCGCCCCGGGCCCTCCGCCGTGAGCGGTCCGGACCGGCACGCGCGGGGGTGACCCCCCGCTCACGGCCGGCCCGTGCGTACGGGACAATGGCGGTGAGCGTCCGACTCACACACGCATACAGCAACGAGGAGCAAGTCATGGCGGGCAGCAGCCACGGTCACACCCCGGCCGCCTGGACCGGTGTCATCATCGCCTTCATCGGTTTCTGCGTCGCGGGTGCCTTCATGGTCAAGGCCGAACCGCTGGGCTTCTGGGCCGGCATGGTCGTCGTCGCCCTCGGCGGTGTCGTGGGCATGGTCATGCGGAGCATGGGCCTCGGCCAGCCGAAGGCCGCCCCGCACCCCGCGAACACGGCGCGCTCGACCGTGGGCGCCGACGCCTGACCCACTGAGGCTGTACGGAAGGGGGGGGGGGCGGGCGGCCCGGGGCGGCCCCCCGTGGGAGAGCGGGGCGGACCCCCCGCCGCCCCCGCGGGGCGGCGGTGGGCGTGGAGAGCGACCCAGAG
>NZ_JBHYXD010000161.1:0-11644 GCF_042751995.1 Streptomyces sp. NPDC059371
GCCGGGCGCAGACCCTCGTACTGGACGTACTTGGGTCTTCGCCCGGTGCGGCGAGAGTGCGTGCCAGGCGTCGCCGGGCAGGCGCGACTTTGCGGACACGCCCTAGGGCCTTCCGGCAATTCCCGTCCGCCCTGAACCGGGCCGCCCGGCGGCTCAGTCGGGCACCACGCCGTCCGGCGGCTCAGTCGGGCAGCAGGTGGCCGCGGCGGGAGAGCAGGAACTTCTTGAAGGCGGCCACCGGCGGGGTGTCCGGGTGGCCGTCCAGCCAGGCGACGCCGATCTCGCGCACCGCGCGCGGAGCGGTGACCGTGAGTTCGACGACTCCCGGACGGGGGACGGCCGGTGGCGGCAGCAGGGCGACGCCGAGGCCGGCGGCGACGAGGCCGCGGAGCGTCTCCGCCTCCTCCCCCTCGAAGGCGATGCGCGGCCGGAACCCCGCCTCCTGGCACAGGTCGTCGGCGATGCGGCGCATCCCGTAGCCGGGTTCCAGGGTCACGAACGTCTCGTCGGCCGCCTCGGCGAGCCGGATGCGTCTGCGTGAGGCGAGCGGATGGTCGGCCGGCACGACCAGGCGGAGCTTCTGCTCGTCGAGCCGGCGGCCCACCAGATCGGGCGCGTCCGGCACGGGCGAGGTCAGACACAGGTCCAGTTCGCCCGACCGCAGCCGCTCCAGCATGGCCTCCCCGTAGTTCTGCACGAGGCTGAAGCGGACGCCCGGATGATCGGCGCGGAACGCGCGGATCAGCCCCGGCACCGTCTCCGAGCCCATCGTGTGCAGAAAGCCGAAGGCGACCTTGCCGGTGGCCGGGTCGGCGTCCGCGCGCACCTCCTCGGCGGCACGCTCGACCTCGGCGAGGGCCCGCTCCACGGAGGAGAGGAAGGTGCGCCCGGCCGGGGTCAGCGACACCGTGCGGCCACGGCGCGCGAACAGGTCGACGCCCAGGTCCTGTTCGAGCCTGACCATGGCCCGGGACAGCGTCGACTGCGGGACGCCCATCTGTTCCGCGGCCCGGGTGACGTGCTCGGTGCGGGCGACGCCGGCGAAGTACGCCAGGCGCGGGGCGAGCAGTCTTGCGAAGTGCGCACTGTCTTCTGTGTCACTGAACGGTGACAGGTGAGCCTGTGACCTGTGCTGATGCGCCATGGGAACGATTATGTCGATTCCATGCATTGGACGGATGAACGACGCCTCCCTACGTTCGAGGTATGCCTTCCGCCAGTACCGGGGCGCCCGTCACCACGGGCGCCGCCTCCTCCGCTCCCGCCGTCTCCTCCGCTCCCGCCGCCGTCTCCCTCCCCGCCCCCTCCGCCGACTCCCGCATGGCCCCCGGCGGGCCCGGCTACCGCCGGATGAGCTTCGCGCTCTTCCTCGCGGGCGTCGCGACCTTCGCGCTCCTGTACTCCACCCAGGCCCTGCTGCCGCTGCTCTCCTCGGACTTCGGGGTGAGCGCGAGCGAGGCGAGCTGGACGGTGTCGGCGGCGACGGGCGGGCTCGCGCTGTTCGTCCTGCCGATGAGCGCGCTGTCGGAGCGGTTCGGACGGCGTACGTTGATGACGGCGTCCCTGGCGGTGGCGGTCGCCGTGGGCCTCCTGGTCCCCTTCGCGCCGTCGATCGGCGCCCTGGTGGTCCTGCGGGCGGTTCAGGGCGCGGCACTCGCGGGACTCCCGGCGTCGGCGACGGCGTATCTGGCGGAGGAGGTCCGCCCCAGGGCGCTGATCACCGCGATCGGTCTGTTCGTCGCGGGCAACAGCGTCGGCGGGATGAGCGGCCGGGTCATCACCGGCTGGGTTGCGCAGGAATGGGGCTGGCGGGTGGCCGTCGGAACGATCGGGCTGATCGCCGTGGTCTGCGCGGTGGCCTTCCGGCTGCTGCTTCCGGCACCGCGGCACTTCACGCGGGGTTCGCTGCGGCCCCGGGTGCTGGCCCGCACGGTGCGCGACCACCTCGCGAACCCGCTGCTGTGCCGGCTGTACGCGATCGGCGCGCTGTTCATGATGGTGTTCGGCGGGGTCTACACGGTCATCGGCTACCGCCTCGGCGAGGCGCCGTTCTCGCTCCCGCAGGGCATCGTCGGCTCGGTCTTCCTGGTCTATCTCGTCGGTACGGTGTCGGCGTCGACGGCTGGCCGGCTGGCCGGCCGGCTGGGCCGCCGCGGCTCCCTGTACGTGGCGGGCGCCACCACGGCCCTGGGGCTGCTCCTCTCCCTGGCCGGCTCCCTGGCGATGGTGCTGCTCGGCCTGGTCCTGATCACCGCGGGCTTCTTCGCGGGCCACGCGGTGGCGTCGTCGTCGGTGAGTCACACCGCGAAGACGGGGCGGGCCCAGGCGTCGGCCCTCTACCAGTCCGCGTACTACATCGGCTCCAGCACCGGCAGCACGCTGGGCGCGGTCGCCTTCCACGCGGGCGGCTGGGCGGGCACGGTGGCCATGGGGCTGTTCGCGGTGCTGGGAGTCGTCACGATCACCCTGTTCGGCTCCCGCGCGGCCCGGACCGCCGCGCGCCGCGTGCCCGCGCCGGCCCACTGAGGGCCTCGGCCCGCCCGGCCGGGCCCGCGGGGCTCCGCCGGGCCTGGGCCCGCTCTCCGTAACACCCCCCGTGACCTGCCGTTGTTCCCACTCCACACGCCATTGTCAGTGGGCTGCGGTAGCTTCCGAAGTGCCGGCGCGATGACGCGCGAATCGGAAACGGCCACAGGGGTGGGTTGGCGATGAGCGAGGGTACGGCGACGACGGCGGACCTGGACGTCCGGCTGGAACAGCACCGGGTCGAGCTGACGGGGTACTGCTACCGCATGCTCGGTTCGTCCTTCGAGGCCGAGGACGCGGTGCAGGACACGATGGTCCGGGCCTGGCGCGGCTACGCCACGTTCGAGGGCCGTTCCTCGATGCGGTCCTGGCTGTACCGGATCGCGACGAACGTGTGCCTGGACATGCTCAACGCGGGCAACAGGAGAGCCCGGCCGATGGATCTCACGGGCCCCTCGCCGCTGGCGCAGGCCGCGCTCATCCCCCGCCCGGACAACACCTGGCTGGAGCCGATGCCCGACGGCCGCGTGCTGCCGACGACCAGCGATCCGGCGGAGGCCGCGGTGGCCAAGGAATCAGTGCGGCTGGCGTTCATGGCGGCCCTGCAGCAGCTTCCGCCCAAGCAGCGAGCGGTGCTCATCCTGCGCGAGGTCCTCGCGTGGCGGGCGAGCGAGGTCGCCGAGCTGCTCGGCACGAGCGTCGCCTCGGTCAACAGCGCCCTCCAGCGGGCCCGCGCCACCCTCGCGGAGAACGACGGGGCGGGCGCGGACGCCGCGACCTCCGACCCGCTCGACGAGGAGCAGCAGAAGCTCCTGGAGCGCTATGTGGCGGCCTTCGAGGGGTACGACATGAGGGCGCTGACGGCGCTCCTGCACGAGGACGCGGTCATGACGATGCCGCCGTTCGACCTGTGGCTGCGCGGCACGGACGACATCACCGGCTTCATGACGACGCTGGGCGCCGCCTGCGCCGACTCGCGCCTGATCCCGGTGGAGGTCAACGGCCTGCCGGGCTTCGCGCAGTACAAGCCGGACGAGGAGGCGGGCGGCCACACCCCCTGGTCGGTGCAGGTGCTGGAGATCTCAAAGGGCCGCATCTCCGGGTTCCACTTCTTCCTGGACACGGCCCGCTGGTTCCCCCTCTTCGGACTCCCCCTCCATCTCGACGGGCCCGAGGCTCCCGGCCCCCGGGGCGAGGCCGGACCCGTGGCCGTCGCAGGTCTCGAAGCGGAGGCCGACGAGGTCGAGTAGGGCGCGCAGTGCCGGGTCCGGGCCCTGCAGGCGTATCCGGCCTCCCGCCCGGCGGGCCGCCAGTTCCATGCGGGCCAGCACGTCGACGGTGGTGAGGCCGGGCGGCCCGAGGCCGGCGACGTCGCAGACCACGACCCCGCTGCCGCTCGCCCCGAGGAGCGCCCGGACAGCCTCGCAGAGCCGGGGCACCTCGTCCCGGGTGACGAGTCCTGGCAGCACGAGCACGGCCGGTTTGGCGGAGTCCACGGTCAGTAGACCGCCCGGCGCCCGTGAACTCATCGCGGGCGGCCCGAAGGCAGGCCGCGCTCGGCGCCTCGGGGCCTACCGCATGCCGAACGGGACCGGTGGAGGTCCACCGATCCCGTTCACCCGTATGAGGAAACCGCAGGTCAGGCGATACGGTCCAGCACGATCGGGGGGGCCTTGAAGTCGGTGCCCGCCGCGCCGATGTCGTACGAGCCCTCGACGGACTGGAGCGCGTAGTCGAAGCGGTCCGGGGTGTCCGTGTGGAGGGTCATCAGGGGCTGGCCCGCCGTGACCGTGTCGCCCGGCTTGGCGTGCAGCTCGACACCCGCGCCGGCCTGCACCGGGTCCTCCTTGCGGGCGCGTCCGGCACCCAGGCGCCAGGCGGCGATCCCGATGTCGTACGCGTCGAGGCGGGTCAGCACGCCGGAGGCCGAGGCGGTGACGACATGCGTCTCGCGGGCGGTGGGCAGCGCGGCGTCCGGGTCGCCGCCCTGCGCGGCGATCATGCGGCGCCACACGTCCATCGCGGAACCGTCGGCGAGCGCCTTCGCCGGGTCGGCGTCCTTGATCCCGGCCGCGTCGAGCATCTCGCGCGCCAGGGCGACGGTGAGCTCGACGACGTCGGCCGGGCCGCCGCCGGCGAGGACCTCCACCGACTCGCGGACCTCCAGGGCGTTGCCCGCGGTCAGGCCGAGCGGCGTGGACATGTCGGTGAGGAGCGCGACCGTCTTCACGCCGTGGTCGGTGCCGAGGCCCACCATCGTGGAGGCCAGCTCGCGGGCATCCTCGATGGTCTTCATGAAGGCGCCGGTGCCGACCTTCACGTCGAGGACCAGCGAGCCGGTGCCCTCGGCGATCTTCTTGGACATGATGGAGGAGGCGATGAGCGGGATGGCCTCGACCGTGCCGGTGACGTCGCGGAGCGCGTAGAGCTTCTTGTCGGCGGGGGCGAGTCCGTCGCCGGCCGCGCAGATGACCGCGCCGGTGGTGTCGAGGACGTGCAGCATCTCCTCATTGGAGAGCAGCGCGCGCCAGCCCGGGATGGACTCCAGCTTGTCCAGGGTGCCGCCGGTGTGGCCGAGGCCGCGCCCGGAGAGCTGGGGCACCGCGGCACCGCAGGCGGCGACGAGGGGGGCCAGCGGAAGGGTGATCTTGTCGCCGACGCCACCGGTGGAGTGCTTGTCGGCGGTCGGCCGGGACAGGGAGGAGAACTCCATGCGCTCGCCCGAGGCGATCATCGCGGCCGTCCAGCGGGCGATCTCACGGCGGTTCATGCCGTTGAGCAGGATCGCCATGTTGAGGGCGGCCATCTGGTAGTCGGCGACCTCACCGCGGGTGTACGCGTCGATGACCCAGTCGATCTGCGCGTCACTGAGTTCGGCGCGGTCCCGCTTGGTGCGGATGACGGAGACGGCGTCCATGGCCATGGCGTTCCTTCCGAAAGATGAGCGGCCCCTCCCCGGCGTCGGCCGGCCGGAGGGGCCGCGGGGCATTACTTGGTGAGATGGCCCGGCCCGAAGGCCTGCGGCAGCATCTCGGACAGGGGCACGAGCCCGAGCGGTGTCTCCACGATCAGTTCGTCCCCGCCGAACTCGAACAGGAGCTGCCGGCAGCGTCCGCACGGGACGAGGATCTCGCCCTGCCCGTCGACACACGTGAAGTGCGTCAGCCGGCCGCCTCCGGTGGCCCGCAGTTCGGAGACCAGACCGCACTCGGCGCACAGGCCGAGGCCGTAGGAGGCGTTCTCGACGTTGCAGCCGGAGACGATCCGGCCGTCGTCGACGCGGGCGGCGGCGCCCACCGGGAAGTCCGAGTAGGGGGCGTACGCACGGGTCATCGCCGTACGGGCCACCTCCCGCAGCACCTCCCAGTCGACGTCCGCGGAGTCCGCGCCGGCGGCGGTCACTTCCCCTGTCCCTTCCGGTACGGCAGGCCGTCCGCCTTCGGCATGCGCAGGCGCTGCGCCGACAGGGACAGGACGAGGAGAGTGATGACGTACGGCGTGGCGGAGACGATCTGGCTGGGCACCTCGTTGGTCATGGCGTACCAGAGGAAGACGAGGACGCCGATGACCAGGGTGATGACCGCGGAGATGTACTTCTTCTTGACCGCGAGCCAGATCGCGCCGATCACGAGCAGGATCGCGCCGAGCAGCAGCAGGGCGTGGACGTTCTCGGAGCCGCCGCGCAGGTTGAGGCTGTCGGTGTAGCCGAACAGTCCGGCGCCGAGGGCGAGGCCGCCGGGCATCCAGTTGCCGAAGATCATCGCCGCGAGACCGATGTAGCCGCGGCCGGCGGTCTGGCCCTCCAGGTAGAAGGGGTTGGCGACGATGGAGAGGAAGACTCCGCCGAGGCCGGCCAGTCCGCCGGAGATGATCACGGCGATGTACTTGTACTTGTAGACGTTCACGCCGAGCGACTCGGACGCGATCGGGTTCTCGCCGCAGGACCGCAGGCGCAGACCGAACGAGGTGCGCCACAGGACCCACCAGGTGCCGGGGATCAGCGCGATGGCGATCAGGGTCAGCCAGGAGACGTCGGTGACCAGACCGCCGAGCAGACCGGCGATGTCGGAGATGAAGAACCAGCCCTTGGAGTTCAGGGTGGTGAGCCAGTCGGAGAGCCCTGGCACGGTGAACTGGCCGAGCGAGTCGACCGGCGGGGACTGCTTGGCCGATCCGCCCTGGACGCCCACGAAGGCGATCGGGGACAGGTAGCGGGTGACGCCGAGGGCCAGGATGTTGATGGCCACACCGGAGACGATGTGGTTGACGTTGAAGGTGACCGTGATGATCGCGTGCAGCAGGCCGCCGAGGGCGCCGCCGATGATGCCGACGAGGACACCGGTCCACGGGCCCCACTGGTAACCGGCCCAGGCGCCGAACCAGGTGCCGAGGATCATCATGCCTTCGAGGCCGATGTTGACGACGCCGGAGCGCTCGGCCCACAGACCGCCGAGACCGGCCAGGCCGATCGGGACGGCCAGTTCGAGCGCGGTCGACATCTGGCTGACGTTGGTGATGCCGTCGGCGCCGGTGATGATGCGGACGATCGAGGTCAGCGCCAGGGCGCCCGCGATCACCAGCAGGAGGACGGGGAGCGACATCCGGCGGCTCTTGGGAGCCGCGGGCTGCAGCGTGGGCTGGTTGACGTCGGCTGCGGTGGTCATCGTCCAGCCACCTCCTTCTCGGTGTTGTCGGTTCCGCCGAGGACGTTGCCCGCGGCGAGTTCGGCGCCGACGCGGCGCTGCTGACGGCGCAGACCCCACTCGCGCACGGCCTCGTACGAGACGACGACCGAGATCACGATCAGGCCCTGCATGATGACCGCGATCTCCTTGTCGTACCCGTGGAAGTCGAGTTCGGGCGAGGCCTTCTCGAGCCAGGCCCACAGCAGGGCCGCGAAGGCGATGCCGACGGGGCTGTTGCGGCCGAGCAGCGCGATACCGATACCGAGGAAGCCGATGCCGGTCGGGAAGTTCAGGCTGTACGTGTGGGTGTCGCCGAGCAGGATCGGCAGACCGGCGAGTCCGGCGATGCCGCCGGAGAGCAGCATCGCGGTGAGCACCATGCGCTTGGGGTCGACACCGCTGGCCGCGGCGGCGGACTCGGAGGCGCCGGAGGCGCGCAGGTCGAAGCCGAAGCGGGTGCGGTTGAGGACGATCCAGTAGCCGATGCCGAGGACCACGGCGAGGATGACCAGGCCGTAGATCTCGCCCGCGTCGCCCATGCTGAAGCCGGGGATCCAGCCGGACTTGTGCATCTCGCCGGTGGTGTTGTTGTTGCCGAGCTTGACGCCGAAGACGTCGGGCAGCCACAGGTAGGCGATGACGGAGGTCGCGATCGCGTTGAGCATGATCGTCGCGACGACCTCGCTGACCCCGCGGGTGACCTTGAGGACACCGGCGATGCCGGCCCAGAAGGCGCCGGTGCAGATGGCGGTCAGCATCAGCAGCGGGACCTGGAGGGCGGCCGGCAGCGCGACGTGCGCGCCGACGACCGCGGCCATCATGGCGGCGAGCTGGTACTGGCCGTCGACACCGATGTTGAACAGGTTCATCCGGAAGCCGACGGCCACCGCCAGCGCCGCGATGTAGTACAGCGAGGCCTGGTTGATGATCAGGACCTGGATGTCGGAGTACGTCGCCTGCTCGAACATGATCGTGTACGGCTCGATCGGGTTCTTGCCCGAGGCGAGCAGCACGATCGAGGTCAGCGCCACGGCGACGACGAGCGCGATGACCGGCCCGGCAACCCCGAGGAGGATGCGCTCCTTGTCGAACTTCTTCATCAGCGGGCCTCGTCTTCCGGGGCGTCCGCCGGGTTCTCGGCGGGCTCTTCGAGCTCGGCCGCTTCGGCGAGCTCCTCGTTCTCCAGGTGTCCGGAGGCGGCGCCGGTCATGGCCGAGCCGAGTTCCTCCGGGGTGATGGTGGCCGGGTCCGCGTCCGCGACCAGCTTGCCGTTGTAGATCACCCGGAGCGTGTCGGACAGGCCGATGAGCTCGTCCAGGTCCGCGGAGATCAGCAGGACGGCGAGTCCTTCGCGGCGCGCCGCGCGGATCTGGTCCCAGATCTGCGCCTGCGCGCCGACGTCCACACCACGGGTGGGGTGGGCGGCGATCAGGAACTTCGGCTTGTGGCTCATCTCGCGGCCGACGATCAGCTTCTGCTGGTTGCCGCCGGACAGGGAGGCCGCGGTGACGTCGATGCCGGGGGTGCGTACGTCGTATTCCTCGACGATGCGGCGGGTGTCCTGCTGGGCGCCCTTGATGTCGATCCAGACACCCTTGGCGTTGGGCTTCTCGGTGACGTGACCGAGGATGCGGTTCTCCCAGAGGGGGGCTTCCAGGAGGAGGCCGTGGCGGTGCCGGTCCTCGGGGATGTAGCCGATACCGTTCTCGCGGCGCTTGCGCGTGGACATCCCGGTGATGTCCTCGCCCGCGAAGCGGACGACACCGAAGTCGGCGGCCTTCAGACCGATCAGCGCGTCGATGAGCTCGGTCTGGCCGTTGCCCTCGACACCCGCGATGCCCATCACCTCACCGGCGTGGATGGTGAAGGAGACATGGTCGAGGACGAGCCGTACGGCGCCGCGCTCCACCTCGTCCTTGAGCAGGGCGGCGGAGCCCTTGCCCATCGACACCGAGCCCTTGGCGAAGACGACCAGGTCGTCGACCTCGATCACGGCCCGGTCGGTGACGGTCGACTCGGAGGTCTCCGGCGTCGGCAGTTCGCTGCCGACCATCAGCTCGGCGAGCTGACGGGGGGTCGTCTCCGAGGGCACGGCGGTGCCGACCGTCGTACCGCGCCGGATGACCGTGATGTCGTCGGCGACCGAGAGGACCTCGCCCAGCTTGTGCGAGATGAAGATGACCGACAGGCCCTCGGCCTTGAGCTCGCGCAGGTTGTCGAAGAGCGCGTCGACCTCCTGCGGCACGAGGACGGCGGTCGGCTCGTCGAGGATCAGGATGCGGGCGCCGCGGTAGAGGACCTTGAGGATCTCCACGCGCTGGCGTTCGGCGACGCCGAGCTCCTCGACCAGGACGTCGGGGCGGACCCCGAGGCCGTAGCGGTCGGAGATCTCCCCGATCTTGCGGCGGGCCTTGGCTCCGATCCCGTACAGCTTCTCGCTGCCGAGGGTGACGTTCTCCAGGACGGTGAGGTTGTCGGCCAGCATGAAGTGCTGGTGGACCATGCCGATGCCGCGGGCGATGGCGTCGCCGGGCGACGAGAAGGTGACCTGTTCGCCGTCGACGGCGATGGTGCCCTCGTCCGGCTTCTGCATGCCGTAGAGAATCTTCATCAGCGTCGACTTGCCGGCGCCGTTCTCGCCGACGAGGGCGTGCACGGTGCCCTTGCGGACGCTGAGGTGGATGTCGTGGTTGGCCACGACGCCAGGGAATCGCTTCGTGATCCCGGCGAGTTCGACGGCGGTCACCTGACCGTTGACCGCGTCGGCCGGAGGGCTGCTGGACGCGTTGATGGCGCACTCTCCTGAGGGAAAGGGGGTCGTCTACGCGCGTAGCGCCCCTACGGCAACGAAAGGGGCCACAGGCCGCGAGAACGGGATACGTGGAGCAAGACTCCTCGTATCCCGTTGAGCGGACGTAACCCCGCGGTTACCAAGCGGCTCCGGGTCGGAACAGGCGCCTCCCCGTGCCGGCCGGCACGAAGACTTGCCCGAACTTCCCCGGGACCGCATTGGCTGCTCCTGAGGTACTTCTCGTCAGCTGGTCTTGACCTTGATCGCACCGCTGATGATCTTCTCCTGGGCGGCCTTGACGGCGTCCTGGATCGCGGTGTTGCTCTTGAAGGCCGGGTTGGAGTCGGCCAGGCCGACCTCACCGGACTTCAGATCGCCCCGAACGATACCGCTCTCGGGCTTGCCATCCTCGACCGACTTCGCCAGGTTGAAGACCGCCTTGGAGACGTCCTTGGTGGCGGAGGTCAGGATCGAGTCCTTGTACTTGGCCAGCGCCTCCTGGAGGTACTGGTCCGAGTCGACGCCGATCGCCAGAACCTTCTTGGCGGAGGCGGCCTCGATGACACCCTGACCGGACAGACCGGCCGCGGCGTAGACGACGTCGGCCTTCTTCTCGATCTGGCCCTCGGCGGCCGTCTTGCCCTTGTCGGGGCTGGAGAAGCCACCCTCCTGGGCGGTCTGCGTCAGGTACTGCGAGAGGACCTTGACGCCGGGCTTGGTGTCCTTGACACCCTGCTCGAAGCCCGCCTCGAACTTGTGGATCAGCGGAACGTCCACACCGCCCACGAAGCCGACGGTGTTGGTCTTGGTGGCCTTGGCGGCGGTGACGCCGGCCAGGTACGAGGCCTCCTGCTCCGAGAAGACCAGGTCCGCGACGTTCTTCGCCTCGACGGTGGAGTCGTCGACGATGCCGAAGGTGGTGTTCGGGAACTTCTCCGCGGCGGCCTTGACGGCCGGGCCGTAGGCGTAACCGATGCCGATGACCGGGTTGAAGCCCTGCTTGGCCAGGGAGACCAGACGCTGGGTCTTGTCCGCGTCCGTCTCACCGTCGGTGGGCTCGACGTCGGCGGTCTCGTACTTGAACTCGCCCTTCGCCTTCTTCAGACCCTCGAACGCGGCGTCGTTGAAGGACTGGTCGCCCTTGCCGCCGACGTCGTACGCGATGGCGAGGCCCTTGTTGCCGCCCTTGGAGTCCGAGGAGGACGAGGAGTCGGTCGAGGTGCCGCCACAGGCGGACAGAGCGAGGGCGAGAGAGGCGGTCGCAGTACCTGCGAGCGCGATGCGGGTAACCCGGCGCATTACATGTGCTCCTGTCGTTCAGCGCCTGACGGTTCAGCTTCGGCGCTGGCTTCGCCGCAGATTAACGCGCGTAGACCAACTAGAAAACCCCTTCTGTCCACCTTGTTATCCGGCTGTGCTCGACGCCACTTGCCCAGGGGCCCCGCACATGTCGCCCAGGGGCCCCGCACCTGCCGATCACAGAGGAAAAAGACGGAGGGGGACGAAGAGGACGGACAGGGGGCACGGGGGGGGGGCGCGGGGGTGGCGCCGCCCCGGCTCGGGGCGGCGCCCGGTGCCGGTGGCGCGGGGCGGGGGGGCCGGTGAGCGTGCCGGGTCGGCCGGGGGAGCCGACGCGCGAAGC
>NZ_JBHYXD010000162.1:0-11082 GCF_042751995.1 Streptomyces sp. NPDC059371
GGTCGCGACCGGGTGTGGTCGTGTGGTCGCGGCCCCCCGCGTGTCGGGGGGGCGGCCGCTCTCGGTGGGGGGCGGGCCGCACGCGTACCCCGCATCACTTCCTATTGGTTGGGATTTCGATATTCCGGGGCACTTCTCTCCAGTAGGGGAAGCGCAACGTCGAACAAGCGTGTAGCTTCCGGGGGATGGAGAGCCGGGGGGCTCCTAATCCACGGGGAACCAGTGGGGATGCTCGGGGGGACTGGGGGGTTGCCTGATGGGAGTCCGGCTCATGGTGGTCGACGACCACCGACTGCTCGCCGAGGCGTTGGCCTCGGCTCTGAAGCTGCGCGGGCACCGGGTGCTCGCCGCGGCGGCGCCCGCCGCGGGGGCGGCGGAGCTGGTGATCACACGGGCACCCGAGGTGTGCCTGATCGGTACGGCGACACCCGCCGAGCCGGGGATCTTCGACCCGGTGGTGCGGATCAAGCGGGAGCGTCCGCAGGTGGCCGTCCTGGTGCTCGGACCGGTGCCGAACCCGCGCGGGATCGCCGCCGCGTTCGCCGCCGGCGCCTCGGGCTATGTACGCCATGACGAGCGCATCGAGGGTGTCGAGCGCGCGATCATGAAGGCGAGGGCGGGCGAGGCGGCCGTGGCCCCGCAACTGCTCCAGGGTGCCTTCAGCGAACTGCTCAATCCCGCCGCCCAGCCCGACGACGAGGGCCAGCGGCTGCTCCAGATGCTCACACCCCGCGAGGTGGAGGTCCTGGTGCGGGTCGCCGACGGCGAGGACACCCGGCTCATCGCGGCCGGAATGGGCATCGCCCCGTCCACGGCCCGCACCCACGTCCAGCGGGTCCTGATGAAACTGGGCGTGGGCTCCCGCCTGGAGGCGGCGGCGCTCGCGGCCCGCACCGGCCTGCTGGACCGCGCGGGCCCGATCCCGGCCCAGAGCACCCACGGCCCCGCGGACACCGTCCGCTGAGACGTACGGGCTCCACGGGCTCCACGGGTACGGGCTCCACGGGTCTGCCGGTCGACGGTGCTACGAGGAGGGGGGCTTCCCCTCCTCGAAGCTCGCGAAGTACGCGGCGGCCATGTCCTCGTCCCCGTGACCGAGGGCGCCGGCGCGGCCGAAGCGTTCGGCGGCGGCCTCGGCCACATCGAGGCGCACGCCGTGCCGCTGCCCCGCCCGCACGATCAGGCGGGCGTCCTTCTCCGCGGTGCTGACGGCGAAGCTGGCCGGGGACAGCCGGTCCTCCAGGACGAGGTCGGCCTTGGCACGCAGGTAGCCCATGTCGAGCGGTCCGCCCGAGATGAGGCCGAAGAAGTCCTCCGGGTCCACGCCGAGGCCCTTGGCCAGGGCGAGCACCTCGCCGGTCGCGGCCGTGGCGGCGAGGACCCAGCTGTTGGCGACGAGCTTGAGCCGGGTGGCACTGCCCGCCGCGCCGTCCTCGCCGGTCCACACCGTACGGGCGCCGACGGCGTCGAAGACGGGCGTCACGGTGTCGCGGGCCGCGCTCGGGCCTGCGGCGAGCACGGTGAGCTGCCCGGCCTCGGCGGGTGCGCGCGTCCCGAGGACGGGCGCGTCGAAGAAGGGGAGCCCGTGGGCGTCGGCGAACTCGGCGAGCTCGCCGAGGGCTTCGGTCCCGGCGGTCGTGGACTGCACCCAGACGGCCCCCGCGCGCAGCCCGGGTGCGGCCTGGCGCATGACGTCGAGGGCGGCCGGGCCGTCGTGGAGGATGGTCAGGACGACGTCGGCGCCCCGCACGGCCTCTTCCGGGGTGTCCGCGACGTGCGCGCCGTCGGCGGCCAGCGGTTCGGCCTTGTCCCGGGTGCGGTTCCAGACCCGCACACCGTGCCCGGCCCGCACGAGATTCCGGGCCATGGCGGCCCCCATGATGCCGGTGCCGAGAACACTGACAGTGAGTTTTTCGGTCATGGGGTCAGCCTTCCCCGTCGATCCCGTTCTTTATGTGGTTCAGGAGGTGGACAAGGGCGCCCGGGGCGGTCGAGAGACGGGCTTCTGGGGTGTCGCTCTCACGGAGGTGAGCGGTGCCGGGGGTGGTGGCCAGTTCCAGGCAGTTGTTGCCGTCGCCGCTTCCAGAGAAGGACGACTTCTGCCAGTTGTCGGGGGTGGTCACGGCAGGCCTCACAGTTCCTTCGCCAACTGGTGGATGAAGTCACGCGAACGGGTGGGTTCGAGCGACACAGCCTCCACCATATGGAAGAGCGTTCGAAAGGTGCCCAGTTGTGCCTCGGAGTCGATGAACACCGCGCCGTGAGGTGCGTCGCGTACCGCTGTGTCCAGCTTGGGCACGGCACCGCCCACGTACATCATCGCGTTCGTGGCTCCGGCGAAGCCGTCGAGTTCGAAGGGGATGACGCGCACGGTGATGTGGTCCGCTTCGGAGACCTCCAGAATGGCCGCCAGTTGACGGTGAGCCGTTGTCCGGTCGCCGACTCTGATGCGCAGGGCCGCTTCATGGATCACGGCCGTGTAGGGGACGCGAGTGGGGTCCGCGATGACCGTCTTGCGCTCCATTCGATGGCGGACGCGCAACTCAAGCTCGTTGTCCGGCAGTCGGGGGACCCGGTACGAGAAGACGGCGCGCGCCGGGGGTGAAGTGAATCGTGCGGTGGCGTTCCGGCGGAGCCGGACTCTGCCCGGTGACGGTGAAGGATCGCTTGTGTGTTCCCGGTGACGTCACGGGTTCGACGTGCGTAGTGTGATCGCCATGCAGCTCCGGTACAGCTTCCGTCTGTACCCGGACGCCGGTCAGCAGACCGCGTTGGTGCGCGCGGGTCGTGTTCAACGACGCGGTCCGCGTCCGCGAGGACGCCCTCAGGGCCGGGCTGGCGTTCCCGGCGGCGGGCGAGCTGTCCCGGAAACTGATCACCGAGGCGAAGCGGACGAAGGAGCGTTGCTGGCTGGGCGAGGTGTCTGCGGTGGTGCTCCAGCAGGCTCTGCGGGACGCCGAGGCCGCCTACCGTAACTTCTTCGCCTCCCTCAAGGGCACCCGCAAGGGCCCCAGGCTGGGTGCGCCCCGCTTCAAGTCCCGCAAGGACAACCGGCAGTCGATCCGGTTCACCGCCAACGCCTGCTGGAAGATCACCGGCGGCGGTCGGCTGAACCTGCCGAAGATCGGCGCGGTGAAGGTGAAATGGTCCCGCACCCTGCCCGCCACCCCCACCTCCGTCACCGTGATCAAGGATGCGGCCGGCAGGTACTTCGCTTCCTTCGTCATCGATACCGACCCCACTCAAGATGCGACCCGGATGCCCGACTCCGACCAGACGACCGGCATCGATCTCGGCCTGACCCACTTCGCCGTGCTGTCCGACGGCACGAAGATCGACTCCCCGCGGTTCCTGCGCCGGGCGGAGAAGAAGCTGAAGAAGACCCAGCAGGACCTGTCCCGCAAACAGAAGGGATCAAAGAACCGGACCAAGGCCCGCCTCAAGGTCGCCCGCGCCCACGCCAAGGTCGCCGACGCACGCCGCGAATTCCACCACCAACTCTCCACCCGACTGATCCGCGACAACCAAGCGATCGGCGTGGAGGACCTGGCGGTGGCGGGGCTGGCGCGCACCCGGCTGGCCAGGTCCGTGCATGACGCGGGCTGGGCACAGTTCATCGGCATGCTGGAGTACAAAGCAGAGCGGTACGGCCGCACCCTGGTCAGGATCGGCCGGTTCGAACCAACCTCCCAGGTCTGCTCCACCTGTGGGGTCAAGGACGGACCCAAACCCCTCAATGTCCGGGAATGGACCTGCACCGCCTGCGGCACCCTCCACGACCGGGACCACAACGCGGCACTCAACATTAAACAGGCCGCCGGACTGGCGGTATCGGCCTGCGGAGCGCCGGTAGGACCAGAACCCGTTCTGGCACGGCGCGAAGAAACAGGAAGCCACGGATTCCCGACCGGAAACCGTGCCGCGTAGCGGCACAGCGACCA
Organism: Streptomyces sp. NPDC059371; assembly: GCF_042751995.1. Classification (NCBI taxonomy): domain Bacteria; kingdom Bacillati; phylum Actinomycetota; class Actinomycetes; order Kitasatosporales; family Streptomycetaceae; genus Streptomyces; species Streptomyces sp. NPDC059371. The sequence continues at coordinate 3,942 of NZ_JBHYXD010000162.1, forward strand.
GTCAAGGAAGGCCGGAATCCTCGCTCTTCAGGGCAAGGAGCATGTCAATCCCTGCACATCCCCCACGACACCCGTGCCATCACCATCTGCCGCCGAACCGGCCGACCTGTTCACCCCTGAACGGCACTAGTGCCTGGTCAGTAGCCGTCCCGGATGATTTGGCGGGCCACCCTTGCGCGCGCGGCGGCCAGTTCACCGGCGATCCGGTGCTCCCTTTCGGTGTCGGTCGTGACGGCCGGGGGCGCGGGCTCGCCGATCAGCAGGCAGGCGTGGCGCAGATGGGTCGGCGGGTGGGAGTCGTCGACGCTGTGGCCTCTCAGGACACCGGCCCGGCGCTGACGGTCGCGCTCGTGTTCCGGCACGGACGCCAGGTCCGCGGCGAGACGCTCCCACAGCCCGTCCGTCAGGTCGGCGGACGCCCCTGTGCGGCGCGGGCCGCTCAGGGCGGCGAGGTTGACCTCGCGGCGCAGCGTCACGGCGGCCGAGTCCGCGATCAGCAGATGGTCCATGAGTTCCAGCGCGGCCTCGGTGGAACCGGCGCGGGCGGCGACGCGGTCGGCGAGGTATTCGGCCCGCTGAGTGGCGCGCAGGGTCAGTTGGTCGAGGAGCGTCAGGATTCCGCGGACGAGCAGTCGGGGCAGGACGTAGAGCACGTTGAGCAGGAGCATGAGCGCGCCGGTGTCGTCGAGCGGCTCGTGGTCGACCGGTTCGAAGTAGTAGTGCCAGGTGATCAGCGAACGGAAGGCGGCTGCGACGACCCGACCGTGACGGGTGTCCCCGTTGACGTAGTGGCCCATTTCGTGGCCCAGCAGCGCGATCCGCTGCTGCGGTGTGAGGGCTTCCCACAGGGGCAGCCCCAGCGTGAGGAGCCGGCGGCCCCGCACGCCGTAGCTCGCGACACTCGCGTTGATGCGGTTGTCGACGGCGATCGCGTCGACCCCGCGGGTGCCGGCCACGCGGGCGATCTCGTCGACGAGCGCGAAGAGTTCGGGCGCGTCGGCGCGGCGCAGGACGGGTGTGTCCTTCGGTAGCCCGTCGAACCGGGGCCGCAGCGACCACGCCAGTGCGAGGAGGAAGATGCCCGGGATCATGCCCCAGCCGCCCCATCCCGTGACGAGGAACCAGACGTCACCCGCGGTCACGGCCAGGGTCAGGGCGTGGACGACCAGCGAGAGCGCCACGGCGAGGATCGAGGAGGTGTCCCGGTGGGCACTCAGGTTCCCGCCGGCGCTCAGCTCCGCCAGCAGTCGCTCACCGTGCCGCCGCGCCTGGGCGCGCCGGGCTCTGGCGAGCCGTCCCCGCTTCTCCTCCGCCCGCTCCGGATCGACGTTCCAGTCGCAGGCGGCGCACCACGTGGTGAACCGGGCGTCCGTACGGATCTCGGTCCCGCACTCGGGGCATGGCTGAACCGTTTCCGCTGCAGCGGTGTGCATCGCTGACTCTCCCCTGCCCCACGGCCCCTCCCCAGAGGCCGTCTTGTACACGTCAGCGAAGTTGATCACAGAGTGAAGACGAGGTAAAGAGCCTGGTGAAGGTGCGCGCCATGGGGCAGGGCCGGGGCTCCCTGGGAACCCCGGCGCCGGACGCCGGCGGTCGGGCGTCGGGAGTCAGGCCGTCGGCGGAGCCTGATCCTCGGCCGGAGTCTCCGGCACCGTGGGCGGCAAGGGCCGCAGCCACAGCCAGGTCAGGAAGAACAGGCCCAGGGCGAGCATGCCGAGGCCTGTCCAGAGGTTGATGTTGATGTCGCCGGCCTTGGCGAGGTCGGCGTCGGAGGCCGTGATGCCGGCGATGGTGACGATGATCCCGTAGATCACGAACAGGCCGCCGATGATGCGGCGGATGTCGAACAGGCGGGCGGCGGTCACGGACTTCTTCTCAAGGTCCGAGACCTGACGCTGCGCGTCGCTTTCCGAATAGTCGGACATGGTTTGTCTATTCTCCCTCGTCGGGACGGGCCTGGACTCGTCGGAACGAGGTCAGAACGAGAACGGGATGTAGCAGGCGGCGGCCAGGATCATCGCGCCCCAGCCCAGCAGGGCGGGCTTGCGGTACCAGGCGTCGTCACCGGCGGCGGGCGGCTCGGCCATGCCGGGGGACACCGTGCCGTAGACCAGGCCCTCCAACTCCCGCGCGGGCTTGGGGGCGGTGAAGAGCGAGACCCCGACCATCACCACGCCACCGGCCACGAAGGCGACGATCGCGGAGACGAAGTTGGCGCCCTGGTCGGAGGGGAAGCCGATGATGCCCTGCTTGTAGAGGACGAAGTAGTTCACCATCGCGGCCGTCGTGCCGGCCAGCAGGCCCCAGAAGCCCGACTTCACCGACGCCCGCTTCCAGAACATGCCGACGATGAAGACCGCGAACATCGGCACGTTGAAGAAGGAGAAGAGCGTCTGGAGGTAGCTCATGATGTTGGAGAAGGACGAGGCCAGGAAGGCCGTGCCGATCGACGCCAGGACGCCGATCACCGTGATCAGCCGGCCGAAGCGCACGTAGTAGGAGTCCTCGCGGCCCTTCACCACGTACTTCGCCCAGATGTCGGTCGTGAAGACCGTGTTGAAGGACGAGACGTTGGCCGCCATGCCCGCCATGAACGCCGCCAGCAGACCGGTCACCGCGATGCCGAGGACACCGTTCGGCAGCAACTCCTGCATCAGATAGGGGATCGCGTCGTTGTACTGGAGATCCGAGCCGGGGGTGCCGATCTTCGGGACCAGGACGGCCGCCACCAGCCCCGGGATCATCACCAGGAACACGATGAAGATCTTCGGGTAGGCCGCGATCAGCGGGGTGCGCCGGGCCGCCGAGAGATTCTTGGCCGACAGCGCGCGCTGCACCTCGGCGAAGTTCGTCGTCCAGTAGCCGAAGGACAGTACGAAGCCGAGGCCGAGCACGATGGTCAGCCAGTTGGCGCCCAGCGGGTTGGCGCTGCCGATGCCCGTACCGCCCCAGGCCGTCGTGAAGTCGGCGCCGTGGGTCTTGTCGAGGGAGTCGGTCAGACCGTCCCAGCCGCCCACCCGGTGCAGGCCGAGCACGGCGATCGGGATCAGGGCCGCCAGGATCACGAAGAACTGGAGCACCTCGTTGTAGATCGCGGAGGACAGACCGCCGAGCGTGATGTACGCCAGGACGAAGAACCCGGCGACCACGATCGCCACCCACTGCGGCCAGCCGAGCAGCGCCTCGACCACGATCGCGAGCGAGTAGAGGTTGACGCCGGCGATGAGGACGGCGGCGAAGGCGAACAGGACCGAACTCAGCAGGTGCGCCCACTTGTCGAAGCGCAGGAGCAGGAACTCGGGGACCGAGCGGACCTTGGAGCCGTAGTAGAACGGCATCATCACCAGGCCCAGGAAGACCATCGCCGGGATGGCGCCGATCCAGTACCAGTGCACGGTGTAGACGCCGTACTGCGCGCTGTTGGCGGCCATGCCGAGGATCTCGGTGGCGCCCAGGTTGGCCGAGATGAACGCCAGGCCGGTGATCCAGGCCGGCAGTGAGCGCCCGGACAGGAAGAAGTCGAGGCTCGTCCGCACCGAGCGGCGGGCCGCGAATCCGATGCCCAGGACGACCACGAAGTAGATGCCGAGGATTGTGTAGTCGAGTGCGTTCGTGGGGAGACGCAGCTCGGCGGCGAGCAGGGTGCCCGGTTGGGGCGGATGTGTGGGGGACTGCATCAGAACTCGCTTCGTCGCGTGAACCAGTCGGAGCGGGACGCATGCCTCCGCATTCAGGAAATACGCCCTTCCGATGGTGTCCTTTGTTTGATTGTGACGTTGACTGTCGTGGTGGCTTGTGGTTTGTTGTGTTGGGTTATGTTTGAAGGTTTGATCGGGTGTTGATGGGGAGTCCGACTGTGAAGAAGACCTCGACCCGGCTCGCCGACGGTCGTGAGCTCATCTACTACGACGCGGGCGACGACCAGGTGCGCGACGCGGTGGACCGGCGCCCGCTCGACCCGACCGTCACCACCTCGGAAGTGCGCCGCGACCCGCTGCTCGGCGACTCGGTCGCGATCGCCTCGCACCGCCAGGGGCGCATCTACCACCCCCCGGCCGACGAGTGCCCGCTGTGCCCGTCCTCAGGCGACCGGCTGAGCGAGATCCCCGACTCCTCGTACGACGTCGTCGTGTTCGAGAACCGGTTCCCCTCGCTGGCCGGCGACTCCGGCCGCTGTGAGGTCGTCTGCTTCACCTCCGACCACGACGCGTCCTTCGCGGACCTGACGGAGGCGCAGGCCGCCCTCGTCCTGGAGGCATGGACGGACCGCACCGCCGAACTCTCCCATCTGCCCTCCGTCCAGCAGGTCTTCTGCTTCGAGAACCGCGGCGCCGAGATCGGCGTGACGCTCGGTCACCCGCACGGGCAGATCTACGGCTACCCCTTCACCACCCCCCGTACCGCACTGATGCTGCGCTCCCTCGCCGCGCACAAGGAGGCGACCGGCGGGGAGAATCTGTTCGACGACGTCCTCGCACGTGAAGTCGCGGACGGGTCCCGGATCGTCCTGTCGAGCGACCACTGGGTCGCCTTCGTCCCGTACGCCGCCCACTGGCCGTACGAGGTCCACCTCTACCCGCGCCGCCGTGTGCCCGACCTGCTCGGCCTCGACGAGGACGCGCGCACAGAATTCCCCCAGGTCTATCTGGAACTCTTGAGACGCTTCGACCGGATCTTCGACGCGGGGGACGGTGGCGAGGAAGGGGCCGGAGAGCCGCCGACGCCGTACATCGCGGCGTGGCACCAGGCTCCCTTCGGCCCGCTGGAGGAGTTCGAAGGCGTCAATCGGGACGACTTCGCGCTCCACCTCGAGCTTTTCACCATTCGCCGCACTTCCGGCAAGCTGAAGTTCCTCGCGGGTTCCGAGTCCGGCATGAACGTGTTCATCAACGACGTGCCGCCGGAATCCGCGGCTCAGCGACTGCGAGAGGTAGCGAGTACATGAGTGGGAAGTACCTGGTCACGGGCGGAGCCGGTTATGTGGGCAGCGTGGTCGCGCGCCACCTGATCGAGGCGGGCCACGAGGTCACCGTCCTCGACAACCTCTCGACGGGCTTCCGCGAGGGCGTGCCCGCCGGTGCCGCCTTCGTCGAGGGAGACATCCGCGACGCCGCCAAGTGGCTGGACCCCTCGTACGACGCCGTCCTGCACTTCGCCGCGTTCTCGCAGGTCGGCGAGTCTGTGGTGAAGCCGGAGAAGTACTGGGACAACAACGTCGGCGGCACCATGGCCCTGCTCGCCGCGATGCGCGACGCGGGAGTGCGCACGCTGGTCTTCTCCTCCACCGCAGCGACCTACGGCGAGCCCGAGACCACCCCGATCGTGGAGTCCGCGCCGACCCGGCCCACCAACCCCTACGGTGCCTCCAAGCTCGCCGTCGACCACATGATCACCGGCGAGGCCGCGGCGCACGGACTCGGCGCCGTCTCGCTGCGCTACTTCAACGTGGCCGGCGCCTACGGCGAGAGCGGCGAGCGGCACGACCCCGAGTCGCACCTCATCCCGCTGGTCCTCCAGGTCGCGCAGGGCCGCCGCGACGCGATCTCCGTCTTCGGCGACGACTACCCGACGCCGGACGGCACCTGCGTCCGCGACTACATCCACGTCGCGGACCTCGCCGAGGCGCACCTGCTGGCGCTTTCGGCCGCGACCCCCGGCGAGCACCTGATCTGCAACCTCGGCAACGGCAACGGCTTCTCCGTCCGCGAGGTCATCGAGACGGTGCGCCGGGTGACCGGACACCCGATCCCCGAGGTCGTGGCACCGCGCCGCGGCGGGGACCCGGCGGTCCTGGTCGCCTCGGCCGAGACCGCCCGGGAGCGGCTCGGCTGGAACCCGTCCCGCGCGGATCTCGCGGGGATCGTCGCGGACGCGTGGGAGTTCGCACAGAACACAGCGAAGGGATAGCGGGTGGAGCGGGTGGAGCAGGTGGGGGTACGTGGGGTACGTGAGGGCTTCGAGGAGTTGTACGGCGCCGCGCCCGAGGGCGTCTGGGCGGCGCCCGGCCGGGTCAACCTGATCGGCGAGTACACGGACTTCAACGAGGGGTTCGTGATGCCGCTCGCGCTGCCGCACACGGCGGTCGCGGCGGTGTCCCGCCGGTCCGACGGGGTGCTGCGGCTGCACTCGGCGGACATCGACGGCCCCGTCGTCGAACTGCGCGTCGACGAACTGACGCCCCGGTCGGACACCGGCTGGGCCGCCTATCCGGCGGGTGTGGTGTGGGCGCTGCGCCAGGCGGGACACGCCGTCGGCGGCGCGGACATCCATCTGGCCTCCACGGTACCCACCGGCGCCGGGCTGTCCTCCTCGGCGGCCCTGGAGGTCGTCACCGCCCTCGCCCTCGACGAGCTGTACGGGCTCGGGCTCACCCGGCCCGAGCTGGCACGGCTCGCCCAGCGCGCCGAGAACGACTTCGTCGGCGTGCCCTGCGGGGTCATGGACCAGACGGCGTCGGCGTGCTGCACCGAGGGCCACGCCCTGCACCTCGACTGCCGCGACCTCTCCATCCGCCAGATCCCCTTCGACCTCGCCTCCCAGGGCCTCGAACTCCTCGTCGTCGACACCCGGGTGAAGCACGCGCTCGGCGACGGGGCGTACGCCGAGCGGCGTGCGGGCTGTGAGGAGGGGGCCCGGCAGCTCGGGGTGTCCCATCTGCGCGATGTCCCCTACGAGGAGCTCGACGCGGCGCTCGCCCGTCTCTCCGACGAACGCGTCCGCCGCTACGTCCGCCATGTCGTCTCCGACGACCACCGGGTGGACCGGGTCGTCTCCCTGCTGGACGCGGGGGACGTCCGGGCGATCGGTCCCGTCCTGACGGACGGTCATGCCTCGCTGCGGGACGATCTGCGGATCTCGTGTGCCGAGCTGGATCTCGCGGTCTCCGCGGCGAACTCCGCGGGGGCCCTCGGGGCGCGGATGACGGGGGGTGGGTTCGGGGGGTCCGCCGTCGTGCTGGTGGAGTCCGCCGACATCGACGGTGTCACCAAGGCCGTGGTGGAGGCCTTTGCCGAGGCGGGCCATACCGCTCCGCGGGTGTTCCCGGCCGTTCCTTCGGCGGGGGCCCGGCGGATCGGCTGACCCCCGGGTTTGTTTCGCCCCCTCCGCCCCTACCCGTCTCCGGGGGCGCTGCCCCCGGACC